>JAQICO010000143.1 GCA_027858495.1 Spirochaetaceae bacterium | reverse complement strand
TTGGTGGATTTCTAGGGAGAAAATTTGTGAAAAAATACCTGTTGCTTTTAGCATTCTTATTGTCTTTTATGATTCTTGGAGCTCAAGAAGTCCTTGATGATGGTTTATATGCCACATTTCATTTTGACGATAAATCAATTACCTTTCAATTAGACATGGAAGGATCACCCCTTAACTCAGCCGTCTTTGCTGGTTTGGTGGAAGGGACGGTTGAAGCTGAGGAAAACTCCAGCTTTTACAAAGATCTTCTTTTTTATAGAACCATAGAAGGCTATGCGCTTTTTTCGGGAGACCCAACCAACACAGGAGAGGGCATCACTTCTATTAGCTATCCTCAACAGAATAATTCAAATCTCAGCCTGGGAGACTCTGGAATTCTGGCCTTTCAGGGATATCCAGGGAGAACTCTGGCTGGGCCTTTCTTCATCACCCTGATGGGAGACGCTTTTCTGGATCAGGTATATACACCCTTTGCAAAAATTGTTCAGGGAGAACAATTGCTAAACTCAATCGAACAAAGCACTGCCATCGACTCTATAGAAATCATCAAAATTGGTAATGAAGCACAAAATTTTGATATCTCTCAATCAGCAATAGACCAACTTATTGATGAAGCCAAGGAAGCACAGCTTAACCAACTTAGAGAAGAAAAGCCCGAGCTGGCTGCTGTTCTGGAAGAGATTGGAGAATATCAGCAATCTCCATCTGGCATTTTTTATAAGATCTTGTACGAAGGCGTAGGAATTAAACCGAGGACAGGAAACAAAGTAACAGTGCATTACAGCGGTAAGCTACTTAATGGACAAGTTTTTGATTCTTCAATCCAACGGGGCACTCCTTACGAAATGGAGCTTGGTGTAGATCCTGTAATTGAAGGTTGGGTGGAAACGCTAATGGATATGAGACCTGGTGAAGGTCGAATGGTTGTTATTCCACCTGAGTTAGCCTACGGAGAAAAATCTGCAGGCAATGTAATCGGCCCGAATTCCTGGCTGATATTCGAAATACAATTACTGAATGTAGAATAATTTGGCTAAGAATAGAAACCGTTATGTCTGCCAGGAGTGCGGACATGACGAAGCAAAATGGCTTGGTCATTGCCCCTCCTGCAACAGCTGGAACAGTTTTAAAGAATTTCATATACAGGGCAGTTCAAAATCAGTAGCGGCAAATAAATCTTTCAAAATAAATAAAGCTCAAAGACTGGATAAGGTTGAGATCAAAGAAAACCAGCGGCTGAATACAGGACTCTCCGAGATGGACCGTTTGTTAGGCGGAGGAGTTATGCATGGATCCACCGTACTGATTGGCGGAGAGCCCGGTATAGGAAAGTCCACACTGCTGTTGCAAATGTCCTGCGCTATGGGAAAAAGCAAAAAGGTTCTATATGTGTCAGGAGAAGAAACTGCTGGACAAATCAAGCAGCGCGGGCAAAGGCTAGATCTTTCACTGGAAAGTACACATCTGCTATGTGAAAATCGATTGGAAGCAATACTTCAGATATGTAACGAGGAAGCTCCAGATCTATTGATCATTGATTCTCTGCAAACCCTAATGACCATTGATGCAGGAGAAGTTCCCGGCACAGTAAGTCAATTAAAACTATGTACAAGTAAGCTTATACAATGGACGAGGAAAGAGGAATGTACATTAATTTTAGTGGCTCATGTAACTAAAGAAGGATTAATTGCAGGCCCACGTACGGTGGAACACCTGGTGGATACGGTGCTATATTTTGAACACAGCGGAGATGAGCTGCGATACCTTAGAGCACAAAAAAACCGCTTTGGTTCCACTCAGGAATTGGGACTTTTTTTAATGGAAGAAAAGGGCCTTTTCGAAGTAAATGATCCCGGATCATACTTTCTAGAACAACGAGATCAACAGGCTCCTCAGGGAACCGTAACAGCAGCTATCTTTGAAGGCAGCAGAATACTGCTGGTGGAAATACAGGCATTAACCGTTTCTTCTCAGAGTTCAATGTCCAGGGTGTATTCGGAAAAGATCGATCAAAAAAGAATATCACGTATCGCCGCAGTATTAGAAAAACATATAGGACTACGATTTTCGGATCAGGACATCTATGTGCATGTGGCTGGGGGATTAAAAATAGTTGAACCCGGCGCAGATCTTCCCATAGCCCTTGCGTTATACTCTGCAAGAACGGGATTAGTTCTAAACAATAGCATTATATCCATGGGAGAACTTTCCCTTTCCGGTGAGATAAAAAACATCCGTCAGCTTGAACGAAGAGTAAATGCAGCTAGAGATCAGGGTTTTAAACATTATATTATTCCGGGCAAACAAAAGCTTCTTCCGGAAGCTGTCATCGTGAAAAGCCTTAAAGACGCAATAGAATCAGCCTTTAACCTCAGTACAGAAAAAGACCAATCACAGGTTTAAACCACCGCCAATAGAAAGAGTTATAGACCGCTTAACATGCTAGCCATTTTAGGTATCGCCCAAAAGGTTCCAATGGAGCTACCAAGACTGGATAAGAAAAAAACCAGAAGAATTCTAGTCACTCTATTTTTATACCAGCCCTTCAAGGAAGAACTGTCACTTTGAATGTTTTCGAGATCGTTCACCCGAGGTTTTCTGGAAAAATATTCCAGTATCCCTGTGGCAAAACCCACACCTATCACGGGAATCATACTGGTTATTGGAGCAGCTAAAAATGCAACAATAATGGTTTGCGGTCTAGCTAGAGCAATAAGCGCTCCTAATGCAGCACAGATCCCGTTGGCCAATACCCAAACCAGCCCCATATCCAATGCCGCCTGGAAATTCTTTGCGATACCCGCATAGGCCAACAACCCGACCACAGCAAGAGGTATAATATAGGGTAAAACTTTCGATATAAATTTCTTAGGTGGAATATGAGATATTTTTTCCAAATCCGATTCAGCTTTCTCTTCTTCCAGTTTTCTAAACCATTCAATAATTCCTGGAGCATGACCTGCCCCGATTACAGCCAGGTTCTTTTTACCAGGGGCATTAAATATCTTTGTAGCTAAATATTGATCTCTTTCATCGATGAGCACTTCTTTTACAGTGGGTAAAAAGTTTGCCAATTCACTCATCATAGACTCCAAAACGTTTCCCTTCTTAAGAGACTCAAGTTCCTGATCGTTCAATTCTTCCTTGGTAAAGGCAGTCCCTAGCAAAGCGGATAAAAGCTTCATTTTGTTCCAAAAATTACTGCACGCCCAAGCTCTCTGAAGGGTTATCTGGATAGGTCTATCACATAGGGAATAGGCAATCCCCTGCTCTTCCGCCTTATCGACAGCGGCTTTCAGTTCATCACCTGGTTTCATTCCAAGTCCAGAACCAAGTCTACGTTGAAAGGAACTTAGTACTAGGTTCGCCAATAATAGAAAGGCTCTTCTTTCCTTGAACACCTTTTGAAGGTCCATGGAACTCCAACTGCTGCCTTCCTTAATGGATTGCAGTCGTCCTGCATCCAACTCCACGCAAACATGGTCAGGGTTCTCAGTTTCTATATGCTGCTGTACTTCCTCGACACTCTGAGAAGAGATATGGGCTGTACCAAGGAGTAAAATCTCCTTGGTAGACGTGGTTATTTTTGTTTGAGTTTCGGAGAGTTTCTCCACTTTAAATGTCATGTTACTTCCTTAAATTTATTTAGCTATTGAATATGCCATTGAGCTATTCGGCCTTCATATTGAAGGTCCAGTTCTGAGGCTTCGGTAAAACAGTTTAGAGCACTGGCAGCCGATTCTGTATAGAGATAATATTCACCTAAATAATAGTTGAATTTTCTTCTTTCAAAATCATCATTTTCCTTATGAAGCTTGTCCAGAACGTAATAATCTGAACCGCCTTCGATGAAAAATCGAAAAACCTCATGGGCGAGAGATTCACTATCCAGTGTTCGGGCAACTTCACGGAGAAGCGCATCGGCCTGTTGAGCTTCTCCCAATTGTTTCATGGCCAACGCAGCCATTAGAATATAACCTTCCTTGGCGTTATACTTATCGTAGGCCTTTAAATAGGCTTCTTTAGCCTTGGCGAATTCACCTTGGGTATAATAAAGAATACCAAGATGCTCATAGGCAAAATAATAATCTGGTCTTATTTGGATAAGTCTTTCGTAATATCCCAGGGATGTCTCGAAGTCAAGTTTATCAAAGTATATCCCAGCAAGATATACCAATGCTAAAAAATTATCCGGATTGATGGCCTCACATTTCTTTAGGTCTTCCAATGCGGAATCACGGTCATTCATATATTTTAATGAAATTCTCGCACGATCTACATAATGCCATTCCACATCTGGCTCCAGCTCTATGGCCTTTCCCATATCAACACGCGCTTGTCCGGCCTCTCCTAAAACACCTAAAACCCTGGCACGGTCCACATAGGTATAGACATAGTCAGGCTGCACGTCTTCCAGTTTATTGAGGGTTTCCACAGCCTGCCATAAAAATTGTTCTTGTAATTCATCATTATTTTGACCGAGATGCATTAAAACCTGGGCTTTTAAAGTTAAGGCTTGAAAATTCTCGGGGTATTCACTCAAGGCAAAGGAGAGACTTCGGTTGGCTTCACTGTAACTTTTTTTATCCACCAAAATTGAGGCCTGAAGGAGATTCAGATCACCATCTTCCTGGTTTAAACTCAAGCCCCACTGAATAAGCTCATCCCGCTTATCATTCTCTCCTAACTGATAGGCCGTTAGAGCTCTCAAATAAATAAGCTCCAGATCATCGGGGTATTTATCCAGCCAATCATCACCAAACTGCTGAGCTTCTTCCAATCTCTGCTCCGTCAACAGCAATGCAAAATAGATCTTAGCTTCTTCCAGGGTTAGCGCTGTTTTTTCCTGTAATAGTACAATTGCAGCTCCCGCATCTTCGGAAGATTTATAAAATTCTAACCCCTGGTTATTCTCGGGCATTTGACCGTCCAAATACTCTTCCTGATTAGAATCCTCCATGGATTGAGAATCTATGTCAGATGGATTCTGTGCAACATTGTCTTCAGGCGAACTTTGACAGGCAAGTAATAGGACTATCAATGAAAAATATAAAAATGATTTCTTAAAATACATAATAAAGAGGAACTCCTTGGGCTTCTAATATATCCTGTACCATGGCCTTTTATCAAGATGGCTAATCAGTTGCTTTTTTCCAAATCTACTGCTAACATTGGCAGAATGAAAAGCAAGATCCTGAAGCATTTTAACGCTACGGTTACTATATATTTTATTATCGCTATATTTTTTCTGATACTTCAGCTTTTTCAATTGAAATCCTTTAATGGTGTCAAAGGAGATATTGTTTATTCTGGTTTATCTACAAAACAACGTGGCCTTATTCCTAGTAGGGTCAGACGTATTAAATTAACCTTTAATGGAGCAGAGCTTCAGCTTACACCATTTGAACGCTTAAAAACCATAACCAGTGATGGAATAATTCATCCTTTGGACTTTTTAGATTTTCAGCTTCAGGAAGATAGAATTATCCTAATGTTTGATAACGATGTTCAGTTAAACCTTATATCGGATATTCATAGCAAGAAAGTAACCCTTCGGCCCGAATTACCTCTGACAATTCCACCGATGGAGCGGCTTTTAATTCCTATTAATTGGCTTGATGACTTTCAATTGGTCCAGGAAGATGATATTTTAAAACTCTCCCGGGGTGAAGAAGAGAACTATTTCCTAACTCTCCCTTCAGAAAGCCAGATAAATCCCCAAAAAAACCTTGATATAAATGTAAGCAATAATATTCTGCGGGAAGTCGTGTTAGAAGAAACCCTATCCGGCACAGGCAGAACGCTGAATGACTGGTTTGAAAAAGAAGGAAGAAGAAATCTTCAGGATGTATATTTAAGAGAAATAAATCAGTATCAAAATTTGGTATTTCAGTCTCTCAAGGGCCGCTTGCTAAATAATGGATACATCAGTGATCCCCAGGGTGAAAACTATTTCTTAGAAGAAGCGATTATTGCACTTCTTAAAGAATCCATCACCCGAAATCAGTATCCTTCGTTACAGGCTGAACTTGCCCAATCCGCATCATCAAACCGCAGCAGGCTGAGCTATTACTCCGCTCCATTTCTTGGAGATATTGTAACCCAGGGATCTACCTTAATTTCTGCAGATTGGCGCCAGCAGTCTCAAATGCAGCAATTATTGGACAATGGTGATTTATCCATCTTCGATTACGACGATCTTTTCAATTTCTTTTCAACCCAACGTTCCCTGGATGGAGAACTCCAAAGGCTGGAACAGCTGGCCGATAAACCTTCAGATCAATACAACCGGATAAACGGACAATTAACCCTATTACTGGATCTTCAACAGAATCAATCGGACAGTCAGAGGACCTTGGTAATTCAAGAAATATTAAACAAACAGATTATCCCCAATATTTTCTGGATCAAAGAAGATTTACTTCTCTTTGACCAACAGGGAATTGCCCAACTGGAAGATTCTATCGTTTTAGGTTGCCTGCTGATTAAATATGGTAATTTGTTAGATGAAAAACTTTTAGCTGCGGGATATAAAATCGTTTTATCAGCCCTTAAATTTCAGGATGATCTAGGTTATATTCCGCAGGAACTAATCTACAGCAGCAATGGAGACCCTGAAGCCTCAGGAAGAATGCTCCCGGAAAAGGTCTACCAAATGGTAACTTTATCCCCATACAGCACAAGACGAATTGATCTAAGTGACGAACTTGGGCTAGGAAGCTGGGCCTATACGGGAGCATCTAAATTCAGTCTTACCAGCACACCTAGAGAAACTGTAATCAATCTGGATTTTCCATTGGAACATGCGCATCATTTGGTTATTCGGGGAGTAAAACCCTTTTACAGAATCGACCTTCATGGAATAAAGTGGAAAAGCGACCAGAATTTCCAACGATATTCCGATGGATGGGTATATGATGAGCAGAGAAATATTCTTTACCTGAAGGTTCAGCATCGACGCCCCACCGAGACCATAAGAATACTCTATTATGATCCCGATGCCGAAGCAGCAGATACTGAAGAACAACCCCAAAGAGAGGAAGAATCTCCTCCATTATTTGAAGAATCTAACTAGGCTTTTTGATAGCTCATCAGCCGAAGAAGAAATAATTCCATAATTCTGTCCTGCATTTCTTTACGAAGAGAACGAGTTTCTTTATCGTATTGGGCAATAAGGGTAATGGCTCGCTGCAATTCCCCAGTTCTGTATTTCTGTAATGCAGACCAATAAAGTTTTTGCCTTCTTTTTCCAGTTATTTTCAATTCACCACAACCTTCATGTTCTGAAAATCCACGGTCTTTTAATATGGAAAGAGACAATAATAACTTAATCTGCCAAAGCAATCCCGCAAAAAGCTGAACCACTTCTGATTGCATGGATAGACGAATTTTACCGAAGACCTCAAGAGCACCTTCTAAATCTCTATGGGCGATTTTGTCGAAAAGACTGAATACATTTTCTTCTTTACTATGATAAAGAATACGGTCAATGTCTTCTGAGGTTATTAGATCCCCCTCTGAGAAATAAAACAAAAGTGTATCGCAGGCTATACGGATTTCCGTTGTATTGTTTTCCACCATACCCAGCAGCTCTTCCAGTGCTTCGTGGTGAATATTTACTTTATTCTTTCTAAAATAATTCTGTATCCAGCTTTTTTTTGCGCCCTCAAACATTTCCCAAAAGATCTTTTTATTCTCCTTGGAAATGGCTGCAGTTATTTTTCTATCCACTGAATTTCTATCACTGGTTAGAATGAGTAAAACATCTTCTGGGGGGTTTTTTAACATTTCCACCAGAGGATTAATTACGTTCGCACGGTTATACTCTTCAGTCTGTTCCAGAATGAAAACCCGAAGGCTTGAAAAAAGAGATCCGTTGGAAATCTCTCCAAGTATCTCTCTAAGATCTTTCTCTCCTGGATAAAATTTCTTTACATCTGAAACCTCACCCTTTTCTTTAATCTGTTTGAGCTGCTTGGTTATAAATTCCTTTTTTTCCCCAATTTCAGGGCCTAAAAGAAGGAAAGGCTTAATTTTCATAACTTCTTACCAAATGTATAAGTTTACCAAGCACCCGCACTTCACTTGAAAAAAGATTGGGATAGGCAGGGTTTTCTGCCATCAGCCGGATTCGGTTTTTCTCTTTAAAAAAACGTTTTAAGGTATAACCTTCATTTATTTGAGCAACCACAATGTCACCGCTTTCTGCCTGGGACTGTTGTCTTAATATAGCGATATCGCTCTCAAATATTCCGGCATCTATCATGCTGTCTCCGGAAACTTTTAAGGCAAAAAAATTCCCAGCCCCAAAAAAACTAGCCGGAAAACTCAAAGAGCCCTCCCAATTTTCCTCTGCCAAAATAGGGGTACCCGCCGCGACTTTACCTAAAATAGGAATTTGAACCAATTCCTGAGCAGGAGAAGAACAGAATTCGATGGCCCTGGACCTGCCGCTTTCACTTTGAATAGCACCCTTCTTTTCCAGGGCTTTCATATGATCATGGGCACCCTTTATAGAGATTTCAAAATATTTCGCTGTTTCGCGTACGGTGGGTGCATAGCCTTTATTTCTATGAAACTGTTCCATAAAACTGAGGACTTGCTGTTGTCTTTGGGTCAGTGCCTTCATTTTTCTGTGGATATCCCGAATTTTTTTATCTTATTATGCAGATTACTTGGATATACACCCAAGACCTCTGCTGTCTTACTTATATTATAACCGTTCTCTTCTAACTTAGCAACAATAAGCCTCTTTTCAAAAAGATCTCTTGCATCCATTAATTTAAATTTGCCATATTCCTCATCGATGGGACTAATGCTTTGAAGGTTAAAATCTCCTAAAAATGTTTTGCAGGTTTCTAAACTCATCACTTCTTCCTGAGTCATAACAGAAACTCTTTCGGCAAAATTCTTTAGTTCCCGTATATTACCGGGCCAACTGTATTGAGATAACCAATCCACAGCCTCTTTGGTAAAAGAACGCTCTTCTGCAGGAACAAATTGCTCAAGAAAATGATTTAGAAGCAGAGGGATATCCTCTGGCCGTTCTGCCAGGGGAGGCACTATAATCGGAATGACATTTAAACGAAAATAAAGGTCTTCTCTAAATCGATTTTCCTCTATTTCCTCACGGATATTTTTATTGGTCGCCGAAATAATCCGAATGTCCACCTTTATGGATTCTTCTCCTCCAACCCTCTCAAAACGCATTTCCTGCATGGCTCTAAGAACCTTTGCTTGTGCACTAAGAGTCATATCAGCCACTTCATCTAGAAATAAAGTGCCGCCGTCGGCCAGTTCCATCTTTCCTTTTCTTCGGGAAACAGCTCCGGTGAATGCTCCCTTTTCGTGTCCAAATAATTCACTTTCAATCAAATTTTCCGGAATAGCTGCACAATTCACCTCAATAAATGGTCCTGCAGCTCTCTCACTTCGATTATGGATCATTCTGGCAATAAGTTCCTTGCCGGTTCCATTATCACCTAAAATCATAACCCTTGAATCACTGGGTGCGCTTTTATTTACAAGATGGCGAATATCCTGTATATGAGACGACTGCCCAACCATTTGATCTTCTTCCAGCAATCTCCTAAGCTGTTGATTCTGAGACCGTAGGGTTTTACGCTCCAGGGCACGTCTGGCTAAATTTAGCACCTTCTCTATATCCAATGGTTTTTCAACAAAGTCATAGGCACCCATTTTAATTGCTTTTACAGCCATATCAACATTGGCATGACCAGAAATAATGACAACTTCAATTTCAGGATGGCTTTCTCGAATCTTCTCCAGTACCTCTATGCCTCCCATTTTAGGAAGCCAAACATCCAAAAAAACTAAATCTACTGGATTCTTCTTTATAAGTTCCAAGCCTTCGACACCATCGCCGGCAGTAATTACTCGATATTGTTCATCCCTGAGAATTTCACCTAAAACTTCCTGAATAGAAATTTCATCATCAATAATCAGTATTTGTTTCATCTTTCCCTCCCAAGGGTATATCCATGGTGAAGGTGGTACCTTCATTGGTAGAAACCAGCCAAATTCGTCCACGATGGTCATTGATTATACGCTCTACAATGGAAAGACCCAAGCCCGTTCCTTCGTTCCGCGTGGTAAAATAGGGTTTAAATATTCTACCGCGTATATCCTCGGGAATTCCTGGGCCGCTGTCCTGTAGAATAATTCTACCGTAGTCTATAGTTCCTCTTGGTAAATGATACACACCAAGAGAAATCTTTCCCTGCTTATCCATGGCAGCTAAGGCATTATCCAAGAGATTTTTCATAACCTGGGTAAACTGAATAGCGTCTGCCTGGGCCCAAAGAGGACCCTCCGAATCTAGAAAAAACACAACTTCGGGATAGTCCTGCTGGTATTGTTCCATGATATTCTGTAAAAAGACATTCAGCTCCAAGGGCTTTAACTGAGGTGCCTTTTGACCTGCAAAATCTCGGAATTCCTTTAATAGATGATCCAGCCCGTTTACTTCATTGATGATACGCTCCATAGCCGCCTGTATCATGGTCTGCTCTTCGTCACTATCACAGGTTTTTTTTAATACTCGCTGGGCGGACAACTTTATAGGCGTTAATGGATTACGAATTTCATGGGCCAGTTGTTGGGCTAAATCTCTCCAGGCTCCCACTCTACCGGACTGTTCTTCCTTTACTCTAGAAAGCTCAAGCTCGTTAATCATTTGATTAAAACTGCCCACTATATGTGAAAGATCAGGAGAAAAACCCTCGGATAAACGGTATCCAAAATCTCCGGAACTCACCCGACCCATGGCTTTTTCCAATCGGTCCAGGGGATCCACCACTCGTTCACTTAAGGCAAAACCCATATTGATGGAAAGCATAAGCAAGGGCAATAAAAAAATCATTAGCCTAATTAGGATATTCAACCAGCCCTCTTTCCGGTAATTAAGATAACTATTTTGTTTTTCCAGTAAACGAGAAAGATCCCGGCCAAGCTGATTAAATTTTCTGGGATAGAGCGATGAAAGAATTACAGAATAGGGTTCTTCAGGTCCCTGAGTAAAAAATTGATAACTCAGAATGGAATATTCCTCTAAATCCCTTCGCGATAAAAAGCCCCTATAGTTCTGTAGTTCTGAGGTAACGGGAACCCTGGCTAATTCATCGCCTAAAAGCCAGGTTCCACCCAGTGGTAAAATAACCTGCAGAGTATCTATCCGGCCATTGAGTTGAGAGATTTGATTCCAAATATCCATAGCTTTTTCAGGCCTGGATAGATCTCTATCATTAAAAATATCACTTAGGCTTGTACGTTCCAGATTTTTCATTTCTTGCTGATAATAATCCAGATTGAAATCCAGACTGTTGACCAACACCTCAGTCATATTCTGATCCAGCCAGTAATCCAATGACGCATTGGTTAATCTGAATGCAAGAATCATCTGAGGCAGGGTGGATAACATGACAATGATTATAAAGTACCCAACCATGCGCTGCTTAATCCTTCCTACACCCAAACTGCCCCTTTGTTGAAAAAGCTGTATTAAATTAACTGCAAATAAAATCAGGATATATAGAGAAAAGACCACCATGGGAATGAAAATTAATCTATTGGCATCATCCTGCAACAATGACATGGAAATTAACCCGCCACCAGTGAGTATAAGGAACAGAACCATAAATAGAATGTAAAAGACTATTAAATATTGAAGGTTTTGATTCAGGGTTTTGTGGATATTTTGGAGTATTCTGGAAGGCTTTTTCAATGCAACATTTCCCTTGAGATATTCTACTCCTCAAATTTTTTTTCGAATAAAGAGACTATTGCCTGTAAAGCGTCCTGCTCGTCATCCCCTTGGGCCTCCACCACCATTTCGGTATTATAGGCTGCACCCATGGTCAACAAATTCATAATCGATTTTGCATTAATCCTACTGTTATCCTTCACAAAAAATATGGAAGAACTAAAAGTCGAGGCTGTTTGAACAATCATCGATGCCGGACGGGCGTGAAGCCCGGCTCTATTTTTTACTACCACCTTCTCATTGACCATCTATTATTTATTCCTAAGAAAAATTTTCAAAATATAATTTACGCGCATTTTCACTTTCTAGCCATTGAATAACATCTTTATCAAAGTTAGAAGCAGCTGAAATTCCTCTCTGCTTTAAACGTTCATTAAGCACCGCAGTCTCAATGATAATTGGAATATTTCTACCCGGTTTAATTGGTAGGGTTATCGTGGGGACCTTAATTCCTAAAATTTCCTGGGTAACGGTATTGCTGCCCAACCTATCGTAGGTTTTATTGTTTTCCCACTCTTCAAGTTCCACAATTATTTCTAATTGCTTTCGTTCTTTTACGGAACTGACACCATAAACCTGAGCTATATTTACAATACCCATTCCACGAATCTCCATATGAGACCCCATAAGTTTATTGGTACCAAAACCAAGTAGCATATTACCGTTTAGCCGTTTTATTAAAACTGCATCATCTGCAACTAATCTATGCCCACGTGCCACCAGTTCCAATGCTATTTCACTTTTACCTACACCGCTTTCTCCACGGATTAAAACACCCATACCATGCACTTCAATAAAAACTCCATGAAGAGTTTTTTCCGGAGCAAATATTTCACTTAAACTCTGAATCAATCTGACAGAAAAATCAGAGGATTCCAATGGAGTTTGAAGAATGGGAGTACCATACTCTTCTGCAAGATTTTTAAAATTTTCACCAGGCTCCTGGTTATGACAAAAGACACAGCAAGGAGGCTGTTCCTGAAGAATACGGGCTACATTATCCATGGTATCCAATTCTTCTAATTTATTTAAATAGGCAACTTCGCCTCTTCCATATACTTGGATTCTCTGGCTTACAAAAAGCTCAAAAAAACCACTCAATGCTAGTCCTGGACGATTTATTTGAGGTAACTTTATCTCCCTAACTAGACCCTTTCTTCCATAAAGACAGCGTAACTGAAGATTCATAGTTTCCGTGAGATCTAGTTCTAATAGATCAAGTACGGTAAATTTCTCCATACAACTCCCCGGCGGCTTAATCCGCCGAGGCCATTATAGCACAAAAAAGACTAATGCGTCTTGATCTTTTCTTTCTCCTTAATAATTTTCAGATCCAATTTATCCACCAACATATCAATGCCCTTGTAAAGATCTCTATCTTTCACATCAAGATGTCCTATGAACCCCCACTTAAGATGCAGGTCTGCGGCGACTTTATACTCATGATTAGTTTCTTTTGTGAGTGTTATTTTTAAATCCTGGATAAGTTCATCAAAGTGCTCTAAGCGCGTCAATTTATCCTCAATATGTTCCTTGGTATTGTCGCTGACATGATAATTGTGAATTCCTGTGATCTCTACTGTCATATAATGACCTCCTAATAACTGTTTTGCTCCCCCTAGGGGGGTGCTTGATCATCTATGGAAAGAAGAATCGATATCCAGTTCCTTACGGTACTTGGTTACGGTCCGTCTTGCCAAAGAAATTCCCCGTTGTGAAAGCACATCCGATATCTTTTGATCGGATAGACGCTTTTCCCCGGAATATTCCTCAATGATTTCCTTGATAATTAACTTTACCGCTTCTTTTGAATAGCTGGATCCGCCAGACCCGGCACCAGATATAGAATTGGTAAAAAAATACTTTAATTCTAGAATTCCCCATTCCGTCTGTACGTATTTATTGGTGGTAATTCTAGAAACGGTAGCCTCGTGAACACCGATTTCTGAAGCGACATCCTTCAGTGTTAACGGAGCCAGATAACGAGGGCCAGAACGAAAAAATTCCCTTTGAAACTGAACGATGGCATGGGCTGTTTTTAGAAGTGTTTTATTTCTCTGTTCGATGCTGTTTATAAACCAGCGGGCATCCTTAACATGACTATTGGCAAAACTCCGTGCATCCTTTGCCATAGATTTATCCTGGCTTAATTCATCAAAATAGTCGTCTATTTTTAGCTCGGGTATCTGACTATCGTTTAAAAAGATTCTGAACTCTCCCTCTTCCAGCCGAATAGATAAATCAGGTATTATGAAATGAGTGGGCTCAGAGCTATAAAGCCTTCCAGGGAAGGGCGTTAGAGTTTTTAAAAAAACTAATATCCCCTGCAACTGATCCATAGAAATGCCCAATTCTTTGCTGATTTTATCCTTTTTACTATCCCTATATCCTGATAACTGATCTTTAATAAATTCATAGGTCATGGAGGGAGTATTTTCCCTTAATGATGCCTGAATCTGTAACGATTCAATAAAATCCTGGGCGGCACAGCCAGGAGGATCCAGATGCTGAAGCTTAACCAGTAGTTTGTCCAATAATGCCTCTTCTCCACGGTCTATCAATAATAGGGGATCCTCTTTATGGAATCCGTTCGCATCTAAATTATAAATGATTTTCTCTGCAATTTCCAATTCTCTTTCGGAAATACGCTGTAAATGTATCTGTTCTATCAAATGTTCATGCAAGGAGATCCCACGGGAAACAGCTCCCTCAAGAAATTTTCTCTTGCTATCTTCATCTCCGGAAAATCTGCTTGTCTGAGGAGGGGGACGGTAACCGGGATCGGAACTGTTTTCAAAGGGATCATAATCTTCCGATTGGCTATTAAGGTCTCCCGAAGGAAGCTCATTCTTCTCAGTTAGTCCTTCCAGCGCTGGATTCTTCTCAATCTCTTCTTTCACCTTCTGCTGTAGATCAGCCATGGGCAATGCCATAAGCTGAATGGATTGATAAAGCTGAGGACTCATTTTCATTTTCTGAGTCTGTGTTAAGCTAATTCTTTGAGACTGCATGAATCCTCCTTCTTTTTAAATTTAGTTCAGTAGCTCCCAGGATACAAGGGAACTACATGCTGAAGTTTTCTCCCAGATAGATTTTTCTTGCAATTTCACTATTAAGTAGCTGGTCTCTGCTACCATTGTCCACAATTTCACCATCGCTGATTATATAAGAACGGTCGGTAATCTCCAGGGTATCCCGTACGTTATGATCGGTAATCAAAACGCCTATACCTCGGTCAGAAAGATGAGAAACGATTTTTTTTATTTCATATACAGCAATAGGGTCAATTCCTGCAAAAGGTTCGTCTAAAAGTAGAAAATGAGGATTTCCCGCCAGAGCTCGGGCGATTTCAGTTCGTCGGCGTTCACCACCGGATAATGTATAAGCTGGTTGCTTTCTTATGGCATCGATGCCTAACTCATCGATAAGCCGTTCCTGTATCTCTCGTTTTTCTTCCATGGAGAGCTCTTTTCTCCATTCGAGCACGGCCCAAATATTCTGCTCTACCGAAAGTTTTCTGAAAACCGAAGCTTCCTGGGGAAGATAGGAGATTCCCAACCGTGCACGTTTATACATTGGATAGAGAGTAACATTTTCTCCATTAAATCTAACCTGTCCTGCCGTGGGGGGTATAAATCCTACAATCATATAAAAAGAAGTGGTTTTGCCTGCTCCGTTGGGCCCCAACAAACCGACGATTTCCCCCTCTTTCATGGAGAAAGAGATATCACGTACGGCCAATTTTTTTCGGAATTGTTTTTTTAATCCCTCCACTGAGAGGGTGGCTTCACTCATCTTGGTCTCCTGTTTTCATCTCTCCGCTGATCTCCCCAAACATTGTTATTTCATCGGTTTTTAAATTCACCACTATACGGTCTGCTTCATAGCGGTCGTCTCCCTTTATAACTAAAGGAGTACCACTGAGCTCCAACAGCTCTTCGGACCGTCTATAGATAGCATACTCCGAGCGGCAAATTATGTCATCTTTAAAAATGCGAACATTAAGCTGCATCAGAGCCACTTCTTCATCTTGCCGATACTCCAAACGATCACATTTTACAAGGATTTCATTATCCCGGTCTTCCAATACAGCCTGGCCGTTTAGCTGAAGAAGAGAATCTGCTTCATCAAAGCGGAATTCATTGGCACGAAGTAGCATATTCCGCTCAAAGTCTTCGACAATAACATGGCCTTCTCCTTGGAAATACTTATCCTTACGGCCCACAATCCGGATTGTGTCGGCCTTAATACTCCGTTCCGAAGAGAGTATTTCTACATTCCCTTCAATCCGGGTCTCCTCAGCTCCCTCACGCATGATTGAGTAGGAGCTGTCACCGCTAAATCGGTATTCATCGGCCCATAAAAACAAACCGAAAAAAAGTATTATTATAGTAAGATATGGTTTCATGGATTGTCCTTTAATACTCCGGTTAAGGAACCGGTAAATTGAATTTCCAAGGTACTGAAATCTGCGGAAAAACCCCAGCCCTGCATACTGCTGTTTCCATCCCAGGAGATACGTACCCAACCGTCCTCCGGGGCGTTTAGGGTTCTATCCGCATCCACCCACATTAATTCATCCGCGGTGATGGTGCTTTCTTCTTCAATATCCTCGACTTCAATGTCATCCTTTAAAAGAATGTCCTGGTTTTCATACTGCAAAACCAAACCGGCTTTTCCTCTGCGGATCACCTTAAGATTCTCATCAAATTCTCTAAATTGCACCTTAGTAAAGGAGGTTTCCCCGTCCTCGTAATAAATCTCAGCATTCTCAGCTTGCAGATGTATTACCTGGCTCCCCTGAACCTCAACCTGATAAATGTCGGTCATAATAACATCGGGACTGCGTGGAGCGTCCATGCCGTCATCGGTCAGACCATAATCCAATTCACAGGAGATAAGAAGAAGCAGTGGGATTAATAAAAGATTTCTCACTTATATCTCTCCAAGGGTGAACCTCGCTGAAAAAATAGAATCATTTCCACGATGAAGAGATCTAAAGTGATGACCTTCTTCATCCATATCACCCAAAAGCTGCAGTTCTTCACCCAGTAAAGCTTCCTGCTGATAATGCAGTTCAACTTTCTTTATATCAGCTAAGATTTTATCATCAAGACTGTCTAAGAGAATATCCATATAACGAGTATTATTAACGTGATTGTTCTGATCCAAAAGACTTAATCCTACTTTGCGATGAAATAAAAGTTTGCCCCGTTCCTGTCGAGGAAGTTTTTTCATGGGCAGAGCACAAAGCCCCTGTTCTTTTTGAAATTCAATCAGCCCAAATAGTTTCTTTGGAGGAAGGGGCCGCATTTTTTCTTTATCTACCAATAACCAATGGCTGGTGGCCAGGATTAAGTCCTGCCCTTGTTCAGATTGGATAGTAAAATCCCTGGGAGCGTATAACCCCGTCGGGGTGTAAGGAGCTGTCGTAATGGTTATTTTCTGATTCCAATGAGGCCAATCTATGATTTTTATGGTCATGCGGCTTAACAGCCAGAACATTCCCTTTTCTGCTAAGGCAATATACCCCCAACCTAACTGTTCGGCATGCTGGTAGGCTGCTTCTTGAAAGAGCTGCATCATAGATGTAAGAGTCAAGGTTTCGCCAGGTCCAACCTGATAAGACCGAATAACCTCTTCCATGGACAGACTTTTTATCAACATGTATCCTCACTCCTAAATCTTTGGCTGAATAGCTGAAATACCCAGGAAACACAGTATAACCTGGCTAAGCAATTTTGTCTTTATACTGGAGCAATTGTTAACACAACTTGGGCTAAAATATCAAATTTATACTATAAAAACATCACTTTTCCTTCAGGACTGAAAAAGAATATCCCCTTACCCTTGTAAAGCAAGTATCATAAAAAAAATATTAATCTAGATGAATTAGCATTCTGGAACAGGAGTGAAAGATGAAACCGGGTATAATGGAATTTCCCAAGGGTTTTTTATGGGGTGCAGCCACAGCATCATATCAAGTAGAGGGTGCGGTAAATCAAGGCGGTAGAGGTAAAACCGTATGGGATACCTTTTGCGATCGTAAAGGGAAAATAAACAATAACGATTCTGGAGAAAGGGCCTGTGATCACTATAACCGATGGAAAGAAGACATAAAGATTATGAAAGAGCTGAAACTTAAAAGTTATCGCTTTTCCATTGCCTGGTCCCGTATTTTTCCAGATGGTGAGGGCTCTGTTAACCAGGAAGGAGTGGATTTTTACAATAATCTGATTGATGGATTAATAGAAGCCGGAATTAAACCCGCCATAACCCTTTTTCACTGGGATCTGCCCCAAAGCCTGCAGGATAAATACGGGGGATGGAAAAGCCGCAGAGTGAGTGAACTTTTTGCCGATTACGCCCGTTTCTGCGGAAAAACCTATGGAGACCGGGTAAAGATGTGGTTTACCATCAATGAAATCAGCTGTTTCACCACCATGGCTCACGATACAGATTACCATGCACCGGGTGGTAAAGAAGAGATTACAATTAGCAATAGAACCATCCACAATGCCCTTCTAGGCCATGGCCTAGCTGTTCGGGCCCTTAGAGAAGTATGCGCTAAAGATTCTAAGATTGGAATAGTTGAGAATCTTGTACCCCCCTGGCCAGTGATAGACACCGAAGAAAACATAAAGGCCCAACAGCAGGCCTTTTATGATATGAACCAGGTAAAGTTGTTCCCTTTAATGACAGGGAAGTACGACGAGAAAGTCTACTCACATCAAAGGGTACGGAAAACTGCACCGGAATATACCCAAGAAGACATGGAGATTATTTCCACTCCCATAGATTTTTTAGCCTACAATATCTATCAGGGTCCGGCTATTCGAGCTGCAGAAAATGAATTCGGTTGGGAACTGGTAAACACTCCCAAGGGACACCCGAAAACCAACATGGATTGGGCGATTACTCCCAAGTGTATTTACTGGGCCATAATGAATACAAAACACTTCTTTGGTGATATTCCGGTATACATAGCAGAGAACGGCATGGCGGCTCAGGATAAGGAGGAAGAAAACGGGGAGATTCTAGATCTGGACCGAATGGAATACATGAGGGCACATTTGGAAATGTGTGGGAAATCCATTCAGGACGGAGGAAATCTGAAGGGCTATTTTGCCTGGTCCTTGATGGATAATTTCGAATGGACAAAGGGCTATAGCAAACGCTTTGGTTTAGTAAGGGTAAATTATCGAACCATGGAGCGCACCATAAAACTCAGCGGTGAATACTACAGAAAAATAATCCAGGACAACGGGGTATAAGAGAGGTCCTCCATGGATAAGATAAAACCAGGGAACCAAGATGAATAGCAAAACTAAGGCCAATGTAACAGAAGCTCAGGTTAAAGATCTAATTAAAAAAGTAATGCCTCAAAAACCGGGGATTTCAGCTGTTTATTGTCTTAATGGAGGAATGTTTAATATCTCCTATAAATTAGAATTCATCGACCAATCTGCAGTTGTCATTAAAATTGGAACACCCAGGGATGTGGAACTACTTAGTTATGAAAAACAGATGATGTCCACGGAATTAAAAATCCATCATCTTATTGAGCATAAAACAACGGTTCCCCTGCCCCGGATTTTATATATAGATCAAAGCCGTCAAATGATTCCCTATGAGTTTTTTATTATGGAATCCCTAGAGGGAAAACCCTTAAATGAGATAGAAACAAAATCCACCGAAGACATCCATTCAATCGGTAAAGAGCTAGCACGATCCATGGCGGAAATACACCAAATTAAGGGCGCTTTTTACGGTTATGAAATCATGAAGGATGATCTTATGGGGAAAAGCTATTATCAAGCATTTTGTCATATGGTAGATAGAGTTATCTATGACGGTAATAGAAAGAATGTCCAACTTCCAATTTCTCCGGAGAAAATAAGGGATATTATCCAGAATCACCAAAGAGTATTTGAAAATTGCGGAGATCCTGTTTTGGTACATTTTGACCTTTGGGAGGGCAATCTCTTTGTAAAATCCTCAAAAAAAGGTCCTTTGCAATTGGAGGCTCTTATCGATTTTGAGCGCGGGTTTTTTGGTGATCCTGCAGCGGAAATTATCCATATCTCGGGACTAATAAACCTGGATGACAGTCCCTGGTTTTTTCAAGAGTACAACCGCCATGCATCGACCCCTCTTAAGTGGGATAGGAAAACCCAAACTCGTTCAAAAATCTTTTGGATGTATTTATTGCTTATATGTTATGTGGAATGTTTTTACCGAGACGTAAATGGCAGTTTTGAGGATCAGAAACAATGGAGCTCCCAGGAATTATTAAAGGTTGTGCAAGTATTGAACAGATAAGGGGCTGTCGCAAAAGTCCCCTTTAGCCCTGATACTGCGTTGATTTTCTGCACGGGCTACTCATGTAGCACATCTACACTGCGTTACCGGTTCAAAAATCGCCTTGTCTCAGAACTAAATCTTGACTTTTGCGACAACCCCTCAACCTCAATCTATGGCTGTTTTTTCCCGTTGTAAAGTAACATATGAATAAACGCCCGGAATTATTACTGCAGAAGAAATAGCAAAAATAGCCATGACGGTACGTAATATCAATGGGAAAAAAGCAGCACCAATTAGAATAAGCCCAGCAGCAACAAAACAGAAACCTGCCAACCTATGGGTTTTTTTCCATACATTTTCACTGGCCAATGTCCAGGGCATACGGATGCCATAGGTATAATTATGTTTTGCCTGAGGTAAAAAGTTCCCAATAATTACAAACAAAACGCCCACACTTATCAAAACGACCATGGGCATATCTCTTATAAGCCCCAGCATATAAGAGATGGAAAACCAATGCAGAGCAATTAAAAATATTCCTACCGCAAAGATAGTCTTAAAAAAGGCTGGTTCATGGAGTTTGTAATTTTTTCTTTGTGGATCCATCTTTGGAATGACCAAAGCCAACCCAAT
The DNA here is from genome assembly GCA_027858495.1 of Spirochaetaceae bacterium. GTDB lineage: Bacteria > Spirochaetota > Spirochaetia > DSM-2461 > DSM-2461 > JAQICO01. The sequence goes on along the minus strand of JAQICO010000143.1, from coordinate 160 downwards.
TAGAATAAGGGGAATAGAAGCTAATAAAAAGGCCATAGGACGTTCCGCCCAATTATCTATTTCACCAGCCACATTCCAATGAATGGGGATTTGTTCCGGCAGCCTAGGTTATACGAAGATTGTTCCCGCCTGTGAAATCATGGTAAAGATGGTTAAAATT
>JAQICO010000094.1 GCA_027858495.1 Spirochaetaceae bacterium | reverse complement strand
CGTTTACAAAGTTTATTTGGAATCGTAGGATTTTATAGATGTTTTGAAACTAAAAAAGACCTTGATGAAATAAAAAAAATAGCCATCCAATTTGCTCGTCAAAATCTAGAAGAAAATAGAGGTATTGAATTTAAAGTTGATACCCGGCGCATAGATAAAAGTCTTCCCTTTACCAACCAACAATATTCTGCTCAGTTGGGTGAGGCTATATTGGATGCAATACCAGAATTGAAGGTTAATGTTCGTCAGCCTCAATGGACTATCAATTTAGAATTACGCGACAAGGCTTATATCTATGGATTTGGCTATATGGGAGGCAAAGGATTGCCTGTTGGGTCTGCTGGCCGGGGAATGTTATTACTTTCCGGAGGAATAGATTCACCTGTGGCGGGCTTTTTAATGGCCAAAAGAGGTTTAAAACTTGAAGCAGTCTATTTTAATACACCCCCCTATACATCAGAGGAATCCCTTCAAAAGGTAAAAGACTTAGCAGCCATATTATCCCCTTGGAATGGCGGTATAAAATTACATGTGGTTAATTTCACTGAAATCCAAATGTTGTTAAATAAATCCCTACCAGAGGAAACCTTAACCCTTCATTCCCGGGCCTCAATGATGAAAATAGCTGGAAAATTAGCAGAATTCCATTCATGTGCTGCACTTATAACTGGTGAATCTCTTAGCCAAGTTGCCAGTCAAACCTTGGAAAGCTTGAATTATACAAATCAGGCTGTTTCTATGGCAGTTTTCAGGCCATGTATAGGTCTTGATAAAGAAGAGATTATTCATTTTTCAAAAAGGATAAAAGCCTTTGAAACCTCAATTCAGCCCTTTGATGACTGCTGTACCTTGTTTTCACCGGAACATCCATTAACTAGGCCCAAAAAAACGGAAATGGTTACGCAGTATAACCAATTGGAGTTATTACCTGATATGTTAGAAAAAGCAGTCAATGAAGCGATGAGTTTTATTTTATAGTACAGAACACCGATAATGATAAGATGAAAATAAAATTTTTACCGCTAATATTCTATTATCTTTTTTTTGGCGGGATTTTTTCCCTTACCAGCCAAGAAACTTCAGAAGCTTTTTCGCCCTTTCCCTCTCAATTAAGAACCTATCCAAACGGCTTAGAAACAATCTTGATCTGGCGGGACAGTAAAGATTTGCAGAATGAAAAATATGCCATATTTAGAAGCACCAATCCCATCGATGAAGATTATATAAACTCCTCTGATCCAATAGCATTGGTGGATAAGGGAATCATGATATATACAGATACCCCCGATGAAACAGGCGATGTATATTATGCAATAATTTGTAAAGATAGTAATAGAACTTATCCCATCATCCTACCCTATCGAAATTCAACCGCAAAACCGGTGGTGATAGATGCAGGAGTGTTTCATGCTGAAAGAGCCGCAAAAATCAGAGATTTACAATGGGAAATTATCGATGAGCAAATAGCTTTAAGCTTTCAAAGTGACCAGGTAAATCGTAAATATGGAGTTTATCGATCCACATTACCTATAAACGAATTGTCAGATCTGGATCGTTCCACCCTTATTAGAATCCTCCAAGAGGGACAAACCTATTATTTAGACAGTCCGATCCCTGGGATACCCTATTATTATGCAGTGGTTGATTATCAACTATTTCTAAGCAGAGATAAATCAACGCTATATGAAGGAAATCGTATAACCCAAGCTATAAGTTTACCGCTTAATCAATATTTACAAAATAAATATTGGGATATGCCGCAGAGACAAGCACCACTTCCCGATATACGGCTTGAAAGATTTTTTTCTGACATACACCAAGGAAATATAATACTCCCAAGAACTCAAAGCATTAGTCCAGAAACAGAAGAACGTTTAAATTCTCTGGTTTCTCCTTTTGAAAAACCAGAGGTTATTCTCGAACCTACTGTTTTATCTATGGATAATGCCGAAAGTGTTTATGATCACCAACAGCGTTTACAAGAAGTTCTTCTTCGAGGTACTTTTACTTCTCAAGAATGGCAAAAAGCCTATGATGAATTATTATTAATTAACAGTGACATAAATGATAGACATTTCAACGCAAGAATCTTTTATTATACAGGACAATGCAAATATTTCTTAGGACAATTAGAAGAGGCTTATTTAAATTTTTCCTTGAGCGCTATTTATTATCCTTTAGAATCTAAAGTATGGATGGATGTGATTTTAAAAAAACTATGAACTTTTATGTTTAGAAAGTTTGAAGCTAATGGTAAATTCAAATGTTTCCAGTGGATAAAGCTGAAAATGTATTTGTGGATGTAAATTCAAATTATATGCCCTAGACCAATTTTCCTTTTTATTACTGCTGATATATACGTCCACCGGTAAATTAAAATCCAATTGAATGTCCGTGTTATTTATTTTATCCAATAAAGAGATAGCATTACTTTTCTTGAAACACTGTCCCCTTTTCCTTTGAAAACTGCTATGTTCTGCTTGGGATTCAATATCATAATCCTCATTTTTTAAAC
>JAQICO010000197.1 GCA_027858495.1 Spirochaetaceae bacterium | reverse complement strand
GTGGTAATGCCCTATATGTATACCCACGCCAACTGGCATGAGTCTCAATTAACCGATGAAAATGGTAATTTAGGAATTAATGGTGCAAGTGCAAAAAACATCGATAACTATACCCATATGGGACAAAACCTGGGTGTGACCCTAAGTCCTAATTCAGACAGAATAAATCTATCCATCCAACTGGAACCAGTGGATCGATTAAATATAGAATTAAAGGGTAATTATATCCGCCACGGAAATGCCTCGGTGAGAGGATCTACAAATCTAGTAGATCCAGATGAAGAGTATGGGGGAGATGATGTTGATCTGGACGGTGACCCTAGCACTGCCCCTGATGTGGGTACAGTGCCCAATGACGGCAGCATTTTTGATTCCGGTATTGATGAGGATGGTGAATTATACTTCCAACGGGAAAACCGCTTTCTTGAACAGGATGTAATAGAACAGGTGCTGCAGTTTGGCTTCAGATTGGAAACAGAACTACCCATGCCTCTGATGGATGCAAAAGAATATTACAAATTATTATTTTATTGTGATTATACATGGGAAATGATGTGGAACTCAGGAAGAGAATCCACCTACGGTTACCAACCGGTGGAAGGAAATGATGAGAGCAACTATTATTTATCCATCGGATTTGATTTTATCTTTTAAGAGTTTAATCTAATTTATTAAGCAGCCTGAAAGCTTCGGCCAATTCCTCATCTTTATCCACGGGGAAGTGTTCTTTGACTTCTTCTTTAGTCATACCGATTAATTCGTGGCTCAAGTAGTGTATCCAGACTTCATCTTGAGGGCTTTTTACATCATGTCTTTGACTGTAATAATCCGGAATAATGGGAAAATCTCTTTCTTTATACTGAATGTCCTTATAGTCGTGTACAGCTACTTTAATATCCTGTCGGGGGAGACCCCTCTGGATGATAACATCCACCAAATAGTTTAACGTTCTTCCTGAGTCAAAAATATCATCAACAAATAATATTTTGTCACCATTTCTTAGATATTGTGGATCGTAGGTCCAACCGTCAATCATCACGTCACTCTGTTCCCTAATATTTGTATAGGAACGAGCAACCACAGCCGCATAAAATACAGGTCGAGATTCCTTTAAAACAATCTTGAAAAACTCACTAAAGACATTACCCATATAGGCCCCCCCCCGTAAGGGGAGATAAATCACATCGGGAATAAAGCCGTCTTTATATATCTTTGCGGCTAGCTTGAGAGCATCATTTCTCAGTTGATCATAGGGAATGAATAATTTTTTCATTCCTGATTACCCTGAATGAGTATTTTTATAACCTCGTCTCCCCGTTGTATTTCCAATTCCAATAGTTCTTTATTATTTCTAATACTTCTATAAAAATCCTGAAGTCCGAGAATAACGTCTCCGTTGATTTTTAATATCTGATCACCCGGTAATATCCCCGCAATTTGAAAAAGTGTCTGAGGATAAACTTGATCTACCAATGGCCCCTCTGCCAAATCACTAAGGTTTAAGGATTGCTGGATTTCCTCATTAAAGGGAAGTAGGTTAATCCCCGGCCAAGCCTGAGGGTTTATCTGACCTAGCTGGTCTTCATCAACCCTTCGTTCGACCAATGCTGAAACCTGTAAGAGTTGTCCGTCTCTAATGATTTGAAAATCCGCATTATCACCTGGATATAATTCACCGATCATAAATGTCAGCTGCTTTCTACCAATAACCTCTTCCCCGTTGATCGAAATAATATAATCTCCAGGCTCAATCCCTGCTTTCCATGCAGGAGAGTGAGAAAAAACTTGATAGACAAAGGCTCCGGTAAATCCTTGAGTATCTATTTCATCTTCCATGTAACTAGCCAAGTCACCAATACTTACACCAAGCCAACCATAGTATATTTCGCCATAATTGATAAAATCGTCGATATTCTTTTTCGCATTATTGATAGGTATAGAAAACCCTAATCCTATATTTCCGCCGGTGGAGGTACTGATCCAGGAATTTATCCCCACCACTTCACCGTGCATATTTACCAGAGCCCCACCTGAATTTCCTTGATTTATGGCTGCGTCAGTTTGGATAAAATCGTTTATATTACCTTCAGGACTATCCATTCTTCCCAGAGCACTGACAATCCCGGCACTTACTGAAGCTTTGTAACCTAGAGGACTACCCATTGCAAGTACCCAATCTCCCACTCTCAGCACATTAGAATCACCAAGGGACGCCACAGTTAAATCATCGTCGGTTTGGATAAAAACCATTGCTAGGTCTTTTCGTCCATCACTTCCCACCAAGGAACCTTCATATTCTCTTCCATCGGTCAGAGTAACATTCATTTTGGGGCTTTCTCCTACCACATGTTCATTGGTTAAAATATAATAGCCATCATCTTGCTTCCGAACGATGATTCCAGAACCTAATCCGTAGGTTCTATTTTCTTCAGGCGTGTCTTCCTCTTGGTCTGGAAGATCAAAAAAATCCTCCCAAGGTATGGGCTGATTCCCTTGACCTGACTTTAAAGATTCCACATTGATTTCAACAACCGCTGGTAAAACCTCAGCAGAAACAAGATTAAAATGGTCTTGGAAATCCTGAAAATGATCGTTTTCAGGTATTTGGGCTTTAATTTTAGGTAATAAACCCTGATTAAAAATCAATATAGTTAATAAAAATAGGTTGGACAATACCAATAAACCATGGAATAGTTTTTTTTGATTCATAAAGTTCCTCATTGTATAGTTAATATTTCAGTACCATTATCGGTTATTGCAATGGTATGTTCAAAATGTACAGATATGGATTTATCAAGAGTTGTAACTGTCCAATCGTCCTTCTGAAGCTCAACCTCGGAGGTCCCCAGATTTATCATCGGTTCCAAGGCTAAGACCATTCCCGGTCTTATACGAGGATTGGGACCTCTAGATGGATAATTATTGGAAATCTGAGGATCTTCATGTACCTGTAATCCCACTCCATGACCACAATAACTATGGACGATTCCAAAACCTAAGGGTTCAATATATTGGCTTACTGCTTTACCGATATCCTTAATTCTATTACCCACCACCGCAGCTTCATTGGCTAACTTAAGGGCCATTTGAGTATGTTTTAAAAGGTCC
>JAQICO010000183.1 GCA_027858495.1 Spirochaetaceae bacterium | reverse complement strand
CGGCAATTCTCTTACCTGGGAAGGTGAGTTTAAAACAACCTGGGAAAGAGATATGGATACCAATCAGTCTGGCTTTACAGAAGATGTTGCTCTTGAGCTTGGATGGGATATCTTGGATTTTACTACCCATACAAGCGATACCAATGTTGACGGTTATTACGGAGTGATGACGGCTTCCGGCGGTAATTTAAGGTTCTACACAGAATACAATACCGTCGCTGACTCTATTGTCGGCGACAATGATGCTGCATTTGGGGATACTGCAAATCTTAGTACCAAATTTACATGGGAACAAATTTGGGGTAGAGTTAACTTCGGCGACATTTATCTTCTTGTAGGTGCTGCAGAAACTCAGTTTACAAGAATTAACGGTTGGAACTATGCTAGACAGCAGGATTCCTTACGGGCAGACTGGGCACACTTGGGTGCTAGAACTCAAAAGGGATATTTGCTTAATACGGATCCATGGGTAACCAACGGTAGTGCAGACCTGGTTGCTACTGCTCCCAATAGTGCTGGACTCGGAGTTGGTTATGTTGGCGGCTTGTATGAAGCCCTATTTACTGTGTCAGCTCCATCTGTAGAAGCTAATGATAACGACGAGTATAACTTTGGTCTTGATGCTGTTGCATCTCCTATAGCCGGACTCACCGTAAACTTTTCTTCTGTTTATCAGGGTGTTCAGCTTGCAACAGAGGATGCAGATAACACTGTGGGAGATAATTTGACTCTTGCGTTTGGAACTGGATATTTCATGGAGATCAATAGTGACATGACTCTAGAGCCATTTGTTGGTTATGATACAGTTATTCCTATGGGACAAGCTGCGAGCGGTGGTTCTGATATTGATAGATATCTAGCCCATGAGGCATCTGTTGGAGTAACTCTGAATTGGCCTGGAGCTGCTGGTTGGGGCTACGATCCTCTTCTAGATTGGTCTGCCGAAATTGATGAAAGCAATATATACAGCGGTATTACTGCGGCAGCAAATGTGTACTTGGCACCTACTGACGGCGCGGAACCCCAAATAAACGCACAGGTTTCTTCTCACGAAGTTACCACCGGTGGTCTCGTTCCAAATCTTGGTTGGACTTTCATTGTTGAAGTTAAAGATATTACTAACGCAAGGGAATATCCAGATGATGTAGCCAATGAGTGGGCTTATGGTATCTATGCAGATTACAGCATAGATAGCATAATAACTCCCTATATAGGGAATGAATATAAGGTTACAGCTTCAACAACCGAACCTGATATAATGAGACTTAACGTTGGAGTTGATTTTACCATGATTCCAAATACTACATTCAAAGTAGATTACAATAATGATCAGTTCATTGTTGAGGATCAAGATGGTGATAATGGTAATATAGCTATTTCTATAGCAGTTACTTTCTAGTCATTTGAGTAGTATTTTTTAAGGGGGGGCTGTCATTGATAATGGCAGCCCCTTTTTTCAACAATATGCTCCGTGATAATTTTAATAAGCGCTGTCATCGCAGTTTCTGCCATCTTTAAAGTAGCGTTATTCTTTCTTTGTCCTTTCTTTGTCTTAAATATTGTTGACAATCGGTATTTTCCGTGTAATTATTTAGATTGTGATTGTTCGCGTTCCGGACAAACTAATGTGGAATTAATTTATTATATAGTAGGAGATTGATGTTATGAGTAAAATTGCAAAGTTGTTTTTTGTTTTATTCGCCGTTGTTTTTGTCTTCGCCGGATGTGTTTCTAGTCCTGGTGCAGTAGAAACAACTGAAGGTCCCAACATGTTGGTGAATGGTGATTTTGAAGCTGGTCAGGATCCCTGGACTCCATGGATTGATACAGGTTGGGGAGGAGCTGGTGAAGTTATCTGGGAAGACGGTATAGCTACTCTTCGTGTAGATGATGCAGGTGAAGCACCCTGGGCTGTTGCTATGCATTATAAGAAGAATCTGATTGAAAAAGATGAACGTTACATTCTACGTTTTGATGCAAAAGCCGATGAGAATAGAGTTATTCGAACCGGTCTTGGTAATGGACTTGCTCCTGCTGATCCCCCTTACTTGAATTATCAAGATGTGGAAATTACCACAGAATGGCAGACCTATGAGTTTGAGTTTAAAATGAAATTCAGAACAGATAGATTCGGAAGAATTGACTTCAACTGTGCAGCCAACGCTGGTATGTTTCTACCCGAAGGTCATGGCTGGACTGAAGAACAGCTTTTTGAAACTTCCAGTGCCACTGTGTATCTTGATAATGTTGAACTGAGAAAGTTTGTTCCTGTTGAAGAGGCTGCTGAATAGTTCTTTATTTTGAATTGATATATTATCATTCAATAAGGGGATGGTATTAATACCATCCCCTTTATTTTGATTTAGGGTTTTAATGATTAATTCAAAGTTTTCTGCATCCCTACCGTTATCCCCCTAAAGCCCAAATCCTCATAAAGCGCCTTGGCTCCTTTATTAAAGGAAAAAACCTCCAGCTCTATCTGATCCAGCTTCTCTTCTATCGCCCATTTTTCAAAAGCTTTTAACAACTTCCTGGCTATGCCCTTTCTCTGGTATTCAGGATGAACCACCACATTATCCACAACGGCGTACCGTCTCTTTTTATGGATAGATATTTTTCCGGCCTCCTCAATGTATCCATAGATAAATCCGCAAGGCTTTCCTTGATATTCCGCTACAAGAAAAACATCCCCATCTCCATTGATCAGCGATAGGTAATAATCTCTATTTCTAGATGGACTCTGAGGTGCTGCATAGATTTCCCGATGGTGGTTTCTATGGAGTTCATCGCTGTATGCAAAAAGATTTTCTATGAATGTGTAATCTCTTTCTCCAGCCTTGCGAATTGTAATTACCATAATTTCTCTCCAAGAACGTTGGTTAATGAGACTAATGCTAAACTATAGTATTTATATTGTCCACAGAATATATAATGAACTTGTAATTATATAATGTGAGTGTGTGCTTTAAGGGATTTTGCTGTTTCCTGTTAAAAATAAATATTTTTGAGGATATGTTTCTAATATCTTGTGCTTTGCGAAATTATTAAGGAGAGAAATTGTGGTTAAAAAAATGGGATTAATAATGTTACTGGCGGTTATACTTTAGCATTTTCAAGTTGTATTAGTAGTGCTGATACAGCTGGAGAAATGGTTATTTCTGACATGGTGGTTACGGCAATGGCGGTGTCTTTTACATCACCGATGTTCAGTTGTTAGTTCAGTAGATGAAAGTAGTGATTTTGAGGAATTTAAATAGATCTCTGGGGATCAGGTTCCACAATGACTGAAATTATCGATAGTGAAGCATACGGAGATGTGATTGAAATTGCTCCAGGAGAAGGTTGGGGTGCATCCTCTTCCTGCGTTGCCTTTCAGGAAATTGGTAAGAAATTCCATAAAAACTACTCGACTTTGACATTTAAGATAAAATCCACGTCTGGATTTTATCTATTCTAAAGAGAGTTCCCTTGAACCTTATTCTTCCTCTGTCTATACTAATTTTATCAGTAACTGGCGCAACGGTTCTGACCGCGGATGGATTACCATCGGGAAGCTCTTTATCGACCTGTCGTGCGTCTGGGTAGGTCGAAATCCAAACATTTTAGGAGTACCATTATGAATGTATTGATGGACTATCTTAAGAAAAACGAAAATCCCGATCCGGCAATGGTGGCCTACTTGGCTTCCCTAACCAAAGTTGCTGAAGTTGCCCCGGAAATCGCCGCCAGCACTGTAAAAGAGCTGGAAGATCAGCGCAGCTATCTAAAGCTTATCGCCAGCGAAAATTATTGTTCCCTCTCCACTCAACTGGCCATGGGAAATCTTCTCACCGATAAATACGCCGAGGGTTTTCCCTTTCACCGTTTTTATGCCGGCTGTGATAATGTAGACAGTATAGAAGATTATGCAGCCAAGAAGGCCTGCGAAATCTTCGGTTGTGAACATGCTTATGTGCAGCCCCATAGCGGTGCCGATGCCAATATGATTGCCTATTGGGCCATTTTAAATACCCGGGTACAGGTTCCTGCCTTGAAAGAGATGGGTGAGACCAATCCCTCTAAGCTGAGCCGGGAAGATTGGAATAAAATTCGGGCGAAATTGGGCAACCAGCGAATGTTAGGGTTGGATTATTATTCCGGCGGCCATTTGACCCATGGTTACCGACACAATGTGTCCGCTCAGATGTTCGATGCCTATACCTACACCGTTAGTAAAGAAACCGGTCTGTTAGATTACGATGAAATAGAAAAACAAGCCGTAGAGATTAAACCTTTAATCCTTTTAGCTGGATATAGTGCCTATCCTAGAGAGATCAATTTCCGAAGAATGAGAGAGATCGCCGATAAGGTCGGTGCTGTATTAATGGTAGATATGGCTCATTTTGCCGGTCTGGTAGCTGGAGGAGTATTCATAGGGGATTTTAATCCTATAAAATTCGCCCAGGTAGTTACAACCACAACCCATAAAACTCTAAGGGGTCCCCGTGGTGGAATGGTTCTTTCAACCGCAGAATTTGCCGAGGCTGTGGACAAGGGATGTCCCCTGGTAATCGGTGGTCCTTTGCCCCATGTTATGGCCGCTAAGGCTGTGGCTTTTACTGAAGCTGCTAAACCTGAATTTGCTACTTATTCTAAGATAATTGTGAAAAATTGTCAGGCCTTGGCTTCCAAATGTATCGAGAAGGGCCTAACTATCGCCACTGGGGGTACGGACAATCATCTATTTTTAATCGATGTACGAAATTTGGGTCTAAACGGGCGTCAGGGAGAAAGCGTTCTTCGGGAATGCGGCTTTACTCTGAACCGTAATTCCTTACCCTTTGACCCCAACGGTCCATGGTATACCAGTGGATTAAGATTGGGAACAGCAGCCTTGACCACCCTGGGAATGGGCGTGGAAGAAATGGCGGAGATCGCTGACATACTTGCCCTGGTTCTTAAAAATACCAAACCCGCAACCATTGCTAGTGGAGCCAATGCGGGTAAACCCAGTAAGGCTAAGTTTGATATTGATGATAAAATAGTACAGGAAGCACGTAAAAGAATAAAAACTCTATTGGATGGTTATCTTCTTTATCCAGAACTGGATTTAGAAGTTCTAAAAGAAGCTTTCCCCGGTTAATCTATACTTTCATTTTGAATCTTACGCCCGGTCTGATGTTCAGACCGGGCTTTTTGTTTGCCCTGTGAAGCTGGCAAACCCGGCCTCTTGCAATTCAAAGAGAAAATGAACCTCAAAATACTTGACTTAATTAGATAATTAGACGATATTCTAAATATCTAAGGAGGAAGAGGAGCATGAATAAGCTTTTTAAGGCTCTGGACGATCCTACCAGAAGGAAGATTTTGGATATTTTAAAGAAATCAGATCTTTCTGCGGGTGAAATTGTGCAGCAATTTTCTATGACGGCAGCATCTATCAGTCATCATTTAACGGTGCTGAAAAATGCTGATCTTGTATTGGCTGAAAAGCGTGGCCAACAGGTTTTTTATAGCCTAAATACCACGGTTTTTCAGGATCTTATTGAATGGATATATTCACTGAAAGGAGAAGAAAAATGAAAAAATCCTTAATAATTTTAACC
>JAQICO010000071.1 GCA_027858495.1 Spirochaetaceae bacterium | reverse complement strand
CAGTACAACTGCGATATGGTTGGAAATATTAATGATATCTTTCTTGGCGGATTTTATGTAGATAAAAGTTATACCTGGCAAGGAATTTCCCAATTGCAATACTATAACTGGACCTTAGGCTTGTTTACCCAAGGGGGGGCCATTATTCAGGGAGATACCATTGGAACGTCGGCCCCCTTTATTCCTGTAGGGAATCTACTATGGATAGACTTTGTTCTTAGCGATTTTGATTTTTCTTATTATCAGGCAGGTTCTTCAGTTTCTTGGAGACACACCTGGTCAGAAATGATAGGTACAACTTTCAGTCTAGGATATAGTAAGGTATACTTGGATCTAACTGGAGATTACAGGGAACGCGAAGGATTTTCCAATCCTTTTCCAGTAACCCTTAATCAATCGGAAGATGAGAATGATCAATTGCTGCACTATACCTACCATTTACTTGACTTTCAAATGAACTGGGATATTCAGTTAAATGATGCTCTAGGATTTCAGTTTCTTGCAGCTCAAAAAATTCCCATCTCTGCTGAAGAATCTGATTCACCCAGCTCCATAAATAATTCAGACAATCATAATGATGTTTTCGGCGGAACCCGTTTAGCCATGTCCATTCATTGGAAATAAAAAAAGCCCCGCTTTCGCAGGGCTTTTCCATTATTGTTCTGTCAAGGTAATGGTTATGGTCTCTGCCCCGTAAAGGTTAACTCTACATATAAGTTCGGAATTATTTTCAATAGTATCTGCACCACTGCTGTGTGTGATACCCTCATTGGTAGGATTATATATATCCTCAGGAGAATAATAAGAGCAATATTCACTTCCGCTATCTAAGCTGTAGATTTTCGAAGAGTCCAAAGAGAGTCGAAGATAACGGTAAGCACTGTAGTATTCATTGTTGGTTAAGGTGGCACTACCTGTGCCAGCTAATTCGGGAATTGGATTGATAACAATACTTAAAGGATCAGAGGAACTAGAAGACCTACCGCGAATATAAAGGGTAGAAAAATTCTGAAATAGATCGTTAGTGGAAGACAAATTAATTTTATCGCCCCATGAGAAAGAGGGGGAAGTGTAAAAAGAGACATCCCCCTCTCCAGTAATTTCCGGATAATATAATTCGGAAGAATCTAAACCGGTTAAAACATAATATTCACTACTATATAAACCATCAACGGTGGTGGTCTGTCCAAGGGTTAGGCTTTCCAGTTCATTAACCTGAAAAATCAGATCGCCTGAAGAAACATCTATAAGTGCATAACATTCTGTCACACCGTATACTTTTCTATATGATATATAGTCATCGGTTTCCTCATCCACATAAAAGTCCGAAGAAAGATACCCATAGTCTCCAGAAACAGCATTAATTTCGTAAACCTTGGAGGCGTCCAAACCACGGAGATAATAAACAACATCATCTTGATACGTAATATCTGTATCAATATTTATTTCCACTATGTATTGGAGATTATCATCCAAGGTAGACACCATCCCGCTCCAAAAAGAGCCTGTAGTTTTATAAGTCTCACTACCGCCTAGATCGAAGACTGAACCTTCGGGTGCTACCGTCATAAATGCAAGGAAAGCGGGGGCACCACTTAGGAAATAGTCAAAGCTTCCATCGGCATAATAGACCGTTTCATAGGGCTTTTCAGAATCGCCAAAAGAGGAGAAAGTCAGTGGGGGGGCAATCATATCTGCCAATGCGTGATTTTGGCTCACATCGCTGGTTTCTACAAACAATCCATTATAGGTAGGATTTGAAAATCGGATAGCGTATTTCGCGGAAGAATTCGCCGCTTCTTCAGCAGTCATGGACTCCACTTCAGTAAAGCTCCCGTCGCTGTTTTCACGATACCAAACCGGTTCCAGATTTTCATCCAATTCTATTACATTTTCAATGGCAAAAAGCGGCTTATCGAAAAGTTTAGAAAGATTCAGCCCAAAGGAAGTTAGGTCAATATAATCAATGGAAGTAGGCCAGTTGCTTTCATCTGCCAAAGAT
>JAQICO010000062.1 GCA_027858495.1 Spirochaetaceae bacterium | reverse complement strand
AATTAAAACTATCTAATATTACAATTTCATCATTTATGCAGTTTATTGCAATAGGAACATAAGGCTCCCCTTGGTCAATATATTGAGGTTTAAAACCAAGACTATCTAAATTTTCTGTTATTGAAAAATCTATAATTTTAGTGAAGTTTTGACCAAATACAAAAAACGGAATAAACAAGAAAAGAAATGAAAACTGATACTTATTCATTGACATTCAACCTCTTCAGTACAGGCACCCCATAATAATCTATATAATCTAACAAACTTGAATAGCTTCGAGTTTTATCGATTGTCCATTCTGTTCCTGTTCCTGCGGCTTCAATGACCAAGATGTCATCATTTGTAATATTGTTGTCATCATAAATAATATCTTGAACTATAACGACATGCCCATTCATCTTAAGAATATCTCCTGGAACCAGATAAATCCTCTCTGGGATTTCATAAGACGCATTATCTATACCAGTAACACCTTCAAGCCTCTTTTTACAAAGCTCATAATTTGTTCCTGGCCAGAGATCAACATCAGCAAGATCTGTAATATAGTCATCGCTATTATCCCTATTCGTAGAACCTGAAAGGTATGGAGAGTTTATATAACTTGCACATCTTTGTATAAAACCAGAGCAATCAGCACCAATAGATTGTTCAACTTGACTTGATTGATAAGTACTGACAATTCCAGCAACAGAAGAATAACTAGGTCTATAGGGATAGGTTATCGTTCCATCTATAGTTAACTGATCTCCTGTTTTTAGATAATTATTCCAGCTATTAGAATTATCCGCTATAAATGGACTTACAAAAGATCCAGGAGCAACGGGTTCCGGCCATGTAGTATTTGGTCCGCCACCAGTAAAAACTCCCAGCAAAGGCTCCTGCATATAATGCTCTAATAATACTCGTTGAGATTCTAATTTCTCCATCATAGAAAAAGGAGTATCAGAACCACCAGAAGTGTATGGTAGACGATTCTCTACTCTTGTAGTTGCATTACTAAAGAGAGAACCGGCAAGATAAAACCTAGTCCAAGGAGAATCCGCTAAATCAATCACCTGTCCACCATCACCGACATTTCCATCAATATCATGATTCCACTCATTCCCTTCAACCCACCGATGCTCATCATTCCAGTCGTCCGTTTCATCAATATACAAATTAGCCCGCCACAGCATTTTGTGATCGTAGACTATAGTTGAATCAGAAAAACTCATTTAAAGATTCCACCAATACAGGAAGATTATTCTTTATAACAAGCCATATTCGCTCTGAAAGAATTTCACCATAATCATGAGCAATAATATTTCTTAAACCAATAATGTTCTTCCAAGGGATGTTATCATTTTGGTGCTGGAAATCCTCGGAAATATGATTAGCGGCTTCACCGATAACCAGCAATTGACGTTCCACCGCATAGCGGGTTCGTTTATCCCTTTCAAAATCATGAAAAGTCATACCGTCTACAAAATCCAGTATTTCCTTAGAAGCCTGGAGCATATCCCAAATGTATGCCTTATTTTTATTATCCATAGATTTTCCTGGAAGTACGAAGGATTTCTTCTTTTTTATAGGGATTTATCAACCCCTCTTTTTCTACCAGGTCAATTCTTCGCCCAAAGAGAGTTTGCAATTTCCTTTTAAGATCCATTAAATCAAATAAACCTATGGATTTATCCTTTTCAAATTCAACAAGAAGATCAATATCACTTTGATCTGTGAAATGATCGGTTAAAACGGAACCAAAGAGGAAAAGTCTTAAGACATAATACTGCTTCAAAATATTCATGAGATCTTTATCTTGTATTTTTATATTTTGAAGTTCCATAACTCCATTATATAGTTGGTCTAGGGGATAGACAAGTTCCTTTTTCATGGGGAGAACAATATTGCAGCAAGCCCATTCCTCACAAGCTAGCCGAGAAATTTCCAGTTTCCCCAGGACGTTATATCTTGCCCAAGCTGACGCACAACCGAACAGGCCCCCCCCCTCTCTGGAGGCTACAAACGTCCATTAGAGCAATTCTTCCTGTATCATAGATTCCTGGCTCATTGAATGTTTTGTTTTACCCACTGAAGAACTTTTTTTGAAATATCCAACGCTTCCTCATATTCTGCCTTATCAACTTCGCAATAATCACCAGG
>JAQICO010000100.1 GCA_027858495.1 Spirochaetaceae bacterium | reverse complement strand
AGCATAATGACGGCATAAGTAACGACACCATTCGTGAAGGTCTAATTGAAGAGGTTATTAAAAAAACCCTTCCCGCAGAACTGCTTTCCAAGGATACCATATATCATATAAACCCAACGGGACGATTTGTTCTTGGTGGTCCTGAAGCCGATGCCGGTTTAACCGGTCGAAAAATCATTGTGGATACCTACGGTGGAGCGGCGGCCCATGGAGGTGGAGCCTTTTCAGGAAAGGATCCTTCTAAGGTAGATAGATCTGCAGCCTATATGGCCCGTTATATTGCTAAGAATATTGTAGCAGCAGAAATTGCAGAAAAATGCGAAGTGGAACTGGCCTATGCCATTGGTGTAGCCGATCCTGTTTCTGTATTTGTAAATACCCATGATACAGGCCAAATTGACGATGCGATCCTAGAAAGAATGGTTAGAGAAGTTTTTGCATTAACACCTCGCGGAATTATTGAAACCTTGGATCTTAAAAGACCCATCTATAAAGAAACTGCAGCCTATGGCCATTTTGGGCGAGATATTTTCCCCTGGGAAAAGACCGATAAAATTGAGCTAATTAAAAAGGCTTTATAGGAATATTCATGGACAACGCCTGTCCCCTATGCCCCCATCATTGTCGCGGAAATCAACAAGGATGGGGTATCTGTGGGGTCAGGCAATTCATAGACGATAAATGGATTCCTCAATACCAAGGTTTAATTTCCGCATTAAATGTTGATCCAATGGAAAAAAAACCTCTCTTTCATTTTCATCCAGGAGATAAGGTATTTTCTGTAGGATTCTGGGGCTGCAATATGAAATGCTCCTTCTGCCAAAACTGGCAGATAAGTCAGGAAAAACCTCAAATGGGAGAAAGACTAAATCCCAGAGAACTTCTTCAAAAGGTGAAACGACTGGGACAAAAATACCTAGCCTTCACCTATAACGAGCCCTTGATTCATTACGAATATATATTGGAAACCTCTTTATTAGCCAAGGATTATGGGATTGAGATAATATTGGTTACCAACGGAATGATTGAACCTGCCTATGCCAAGGAATTACTACCCTACATCTCTGCCTGTAATGTAGACCTAAAGTGTTTTTCAGAAGAAGGTTATAAATCGGTTTTAAAGGGAGATTTAGCCTGTGTTAAATCCTTTATCGAATTGGCAAATAACACATGCCATTTGGAAATTACCAGCCTGATAGTCCCGGGAATCAATGATAATATTAAAGAATTCCAGCATATGGTCCAATGGCTGTGGGAGATGAATCCTCAAAGCATTTTACATTTGTCGGCCTATTTCCCAGCCTATAAATATCAAAGAGAAAGCAGTTCAGAAGAATTGATGGAAACCATGTTGTCCATTGCCAGAAAAAAACTACATTGGGTGTATCCTGGAAATATATCCTTAGACTCAACGAGCTATTGCCCTACATGCGGAGAAATACTTATCAAACGAGAGTCCTATTTTATTGAGATACAGAAAATACATAATAACCGCTGTGATCATTGTCACAGCGAGCTTCCCTTTATAATGTAAAATCTACTATTTTTTTATTAGTATTGATAGTATTGATATTTAAGCAACGCTACCAAATATTATAATTTACCCGGTCTGACAAGATCGGACATACCCCGTTTACCTACCAAGACTTTTTCCTCTCTCAATATTTCCTTCCATGGTATGGGCTTCTTTGGCTGCTCAGGATGGTCTTCCCAATAGTCGTATTTATACATTATTAAACGTAATGCGTTATGCCATAAAAGTAAAACAGCCGTGAAACCTGGAAGAAGCAAAATCATCCCAAACGATAAAACAATGATTATTCCACCCCAAATTAGTAAAAAAAGACTGATGGGACCATTATCCAGGGCAACTAAAAAACATTTTTTTAAATGTTTCACCGTTGGATCTCCCATACGATAAAAAAGGGGGAAATACCAACCTAGAACCTGAAGAAATAATACTCCCAGCCATAGACTAATAAGAATCCCGACCACACCTAATGTAGAATTTAATATATTTCCATAAAAAGGAATTACGGCTATCAAAATCAACGATAGAAACAGTATAAAAAGAGCATAGATCAACGATGGTTTCAAAGAACGCAGCAAGGATGTTTTAAATGAATTCCATTGAAAACTTTTAAATTGCACTAAATTTTGTATGACTCCCGACACCATACCTGTATAGAGAGAAATCCCAAGACTGATAATCGCAATGGCTGCAATGATAAATGAAGGATGGTTAAAACTCCAGGAGAGGAATAAATACCCCACAATAAGCATTAGGGTATAACCGATATTCATGAGAATCATAAGCCCCATGCGGTCCCAATAATTCCAAAAGGATTTTTTTAATAGTAGACCTAACACTTTTTTAAACCTCCGAATCTTGTGGGATTCTAGATTGGGTGAACCAGTGATTGGCCAGATACACCAAGGGTGTATCCAGGATTGCCACAATAACTTTAAGTACATAGGTGGTAATTACAATTTCCCAAAAGATAGCCCATTCAAGCAATCCTCCGAAGGCAATAGCCGTAAATACCAACGAATCTATAAGCTGACTAACCAGGGTACTCATATTATTTCTAAGAAAAATAAAACGTCTACCGGGCTTTTTTTTCATCCAAAATCTGTAAGCCCAAACATCGTGTAACTGACTCAGCCAATAGGCCGCAAAACTGGCCAGGGTAATTCGGGGCATCAATGAAAAAATGGCTTGAAGATGACTTTGGGATTCATCAAAGGCTGCAGGTTTAAAAACCAATGCTAAATTCATCAACAAGGTCATGGAAACCATGGCAAGAAAACCAATAATTACCGCTTTTTTTGCTTCTTTTTTTCCATAGTTTTCTGAAAGAATATCGGTAACCAAAAAGGAAGACGCATAGATGATATTTCCCAGGGTTGCTGTGATTCCACCCAGTTCAATCAATTTTACCACTTGAATATTGGCAAGGATAACAGCAATGGGAATCCAAATGAAAAGACCGAGTTTTCCCAGGGTCTTGTATACGGTCAAAATAATGGCAAAGTTTGCCACAAGCATGATAATCCATAAAAATTCATTATTCAAAAGTCTAAACCTCAACGATTACAGTATCCTGGCGGATCTCTGTGTAATTTAAATGGACTATAGCAGAATATCCCGATTAAACCAACAGTTGGGCAAAGGAATCTCCGGCTAATTCTACCGGAACACCATGAAGTTCTGCCAGGGTTTTTGCCAAATCCGCAAAACTTTTCCTCTTGCCTATATTCCTTCCTCTTTGAGTTCCACTTCTAA
>JAQICO010000010.1 GCA_027858495.1 Spirochaetaceae bacterium | reverse complement strand
CACTTAACCCCAAACAAGAGCTGTTGCTACCTATTATGAAGGATAATTACAGAATAAAATATATGGGATTCAGCCCCATTACTCCTGTTTGGCCCAGTATCATCCAACAACGCCATTATAAATTTCTAAAAGCATATTTCTTAATGCCTCAGAAATTTCTCTTGAAGATTCCAGGTTCAAAGCCTCATAACCTTCTGCGAGACTTTGATTTTCCTGATCCATCAAGTACCAGTTAAATCCCTGGGCATTCAACTGAATCATCAAATTAAAGGAATAGGCGTCTTGGGAGGTTGAACCGAGTGAGCCTCTCAGTCCATTTAAATTACCACTGCGTCGAAGAATCCCGGTGATTTGCCGCGTTATCCGCTTTTCGGGAAGATCCTCTGAACTGGAGAACTGAAGGGTAAATGGCAGGGCGTCCCCTAAGACCAGCAATGCTCCGGGATTCATAAGGTATAACTGCTGTCGATAGACCACGGAATCCCTGGAATTCCTAGGCAGATGATCCACCAAGGCCTTTAATGTTTCTGCCACAGCCCAGGCCTCCCAATGGGCATCGAATGCCGGAAGCAGATTTTTCAAGGTTGAAGTATTTCCGGCCTCCCGTGCGATCTCTAAGTCGTACCAGGGAGCAGCGGAGGCCACCCGGGCGACCTCTTCTTGCCGGGCCAGTCGAAAATATTCCATGGCCGTTGCCGAAAAGCCCCGGCTGCCCTGGGCTAAGATCCACCAGCCCTGAATATTATTTCCCTGTTCCAGCTGCTTTTCTCCGGCCTCCTTGGATAAACTGCGGTAGCGGCTGCCATGATAGAGTGACAATATATGGAAATAGATTCTCTGTCCCCATGTTTTTACACTCTTCCAAAGAGTAGATTGTGGCAGCAGAGCTTCTCTATTTACAATCCCCCCATAGATATCCCGGTATAATTCAGCCATATCCCGGTCCATTTCTTGTCCATCGATACCGTAGCTGTACATCCAACGTGTATCCTCTTGATTTTCAACGGACCGGCAGTACTGAAGAGCCTCTTCAAAGAAACCCCAATCGCAATAAAGCCTGGCCAAATCCTTTTTTGCAAGTGGATTATCCATCATTTCATCGGCCCTAATGTATTCCTGACGGGCGGCAGAGAAATCCATGGTCATTTCCAGAATCTCCGCCTTGGCCTGATGGCCTCCACCCCGATCCTGTTGTTCCAGGGAGAGTTCTGTCATTTCCAGGGATTTTTCGAAATTGTAAAAGCGGTATTCCTAAATGGAGAGTTTATAATAAGCAACGGAGGCAAAATAGCTTTGTCCTTCGGCCAGGGCATGGTCTATGGATTCCATATAATAACGCTGGGATTCCTCATAATTGTAAAGGCCCGCATAAATGGTCCCCAGAGTATGGGCCATGCGGCGGTTAAATCCACTTTCCAGTTCTTGAAGTAATAGGGTCTCCCCCTGCTTCAGGCGATGCAGTTTATAATAAACCCAGGCAAGATCCTCCACGGCGCCTTCCCGAAAGGATTCAAAATCCATCAATTGAAGTAAATAATCCACCGCATCATCGTTACGGTCCAAATACCCCAGGGTCAGGGCTATCTGTTTAATGATCTGAGGCCCCTGAGGATTCAGATCCAGGGCTTGTACATAATTCTGTAACGCCAGCTCATTGAGTCCCTGGTCAAGCAGCATATCGCCCCTCTGACTTAAAAAACGGCTGTCCAAAGGGAAGGATTCCTGGCCCTGTTTCAATAATTCCAGGGCCCGCTGATAGTATTCTTCTTCCGCCGCAGTTATGGCCTGATCCAGCAGAGAATCCGCGTTGGCAGTACCACTTTCCTGGGGGGACATATCCTGGGCCCAAAGACTGCCGCACAAAATAAAAAACATCAGTAGATATCTCATGGACAGCTCCTTTGAATCAGGGGATAATGGGCCGACCAAAATCGTTTTACCAGGGGAAAAACCTTTGCCCGTTCTCTCCGATAATTCTTCAATAGTTCTAAAAGTTCAGCTCTGCTGGGTGGGATGATGGGTTTTTCCGAAAATCGTGCCTGCTGATACAAAGAAATAATAGGAATAATGGAGGGTAATAATTCTGCATGTTCACCCTGGAGCTGGCGGGGAAAGGCCGGCAGACCCATTCCCAGGCGATGTAAATCCCTACGCAGCCATAGGTAGAACCTTCTTGGGGAAGATGGTTTAAACAGAAGAAAAAGGGGCAGACGCTGTAGGATCAATAAAAAAAGATATAGCCTAAACAATTGGGTAAAAATAATTCCCTCTTTGTTTCGCTTGATGGTTTGCCAGAAACGGCTTAGAGCTTTTTCCTGCTGGGGAATTTCCTGAATATTCCGGGGTGTCAGTTCTCCGCTGTTCTGCAGAATTTCCTGAACCAGAGACAAATAGGCCTCCCGGTCCATCCAGGGCATGGAAAATTCTTCTCCCGGGGCCAAGGTCTGGCTTGTGGGATCAAATTCAACCCATCCGAATTCATTAAAATAAACCTCAACCCAAGCGTGGGCCTGAAAGGACTGAACTGGATAAAAGTTCATCACTTCCATTTCCTGATCCACCCAAAATCCCAGGGCCACCCGGGCAGGAATATCCAGACTTCGGCACATCAATGTCATGGCAAAGGCAAAGTAGGAACAATAGCCCTTCTTGGATTCAAAGAGGAAATGCCCCAGCTGATCGCCCTGAGGGGATACTCCGGGATTAAGAGAATAGAAATACTCATTCTGCAGATAGCTTTGAATATCTAAAACCTTGAGATAAGGGCGGTCCTGTTCTTCGGTGATACTTTCAGCCAATTCTGCCAGATCTTCCCGGTTATCGTAAAAGGTATAATAGCTCATCTGCTGGGGGGGCAGCTGAATATCCTCTATTCGAATGAGCCTCCATAGAGATTCGGTATAAGCCATGGAAGTAACCTGGTATACCGATGAGAAAGAAGCGTCTTCCCATTGTTCAAAGGGCACAACCTCCTTTGCCTGATTCACCGCAAGCAGAGTGGAGGGATTCAGATTGACCAGATAATATTCCTGCTTCAGTTCACTGCGCCCCTGGTACTGGGGAGACTGAAATTCCATGGGCCCATTGGGAAGTTCGTCAGGTAGAGTATTCTCCTGCCAAGGGAGATCATCCTCCCGGAAAAATCCCCTGTCACGGTCATAGGAGCTTAGCAGATAACGTCTCAGCAACAGCTTTTTTGCTTCTCCTTCTTTACGGAATAATAAAACCAGCTCATCTCCCATGGAAACCTGGGGCTGAAGGGTTAAAAAATCTGTCAAATCGAAATGGAATGATTCAGTCTGCAAAACTCCTCCACCCTGCTGCTGGGAGGGTTTCTCATAGATTTTAAAAAACAATAGAACCATAAGGAGCAGCCCCCCTGATGTAAGCAGAATTTTGCTTAAGCCGTTCCAAGGTTTAACTTTGTTTATTTTAATAGAGAATGCCAGGGTACAAAACAATAATAACCCAATAGATAAAACAAGGGCCTCTTTCATAAGAAGAACGGACTCCCCCATTGCTGCAACCAGGGATAGTCCGGCTAGAGACAGAGCAATTATTCCAAAATACCACGCTGTAAAATCAGGACGGTAGACCATCATCATCAGCAGACTCATGGTAAAGACAAATAGGGGATAACCCAATATCAGCTGACTGCTGATTTCTGGAATAAAGAAATTGGGTCCCCACAGAGTAATGGTCCAAATAGCCCCAAGACGTATAATTCCGTAGAGAACCCATGGCAAAAGACAGCCCATCAGCCAGGAAAAGATAAAACGTAATTTAATTCTGAATCCAAGCCAGGCAACAAGCAAAGCGGCCAAGAAAAAAAGGATCTCTGTCAAAAGAAAAAGCTGATCTTGCAGAAGGAATTTATAATACCAACCCAGTATACACAGGGGCAACAGATAGAGCATTTTTCTCATTTACTGCCCCTGAAAATCACCCGCTGCCAAAGGGGCTTTTGTGGAAGAGCGGGAGGGTCAAAATATTCAATGGATAATGACTGCCCCTGAAAGTGTTGATCCCATGGGATGGTTTGACTCCCCTCGCGGGGGAGGAATAACAACACAGGACCAGGGGGGATATCTCCAGTAAGGGGATCTTCATGGCCCTGAAGTTCTGCCATTCCTTTAAGTATGGCGTCTTCCTGGCTGTTATAATCCAGCAAAGATATATTGCCGGGGATTCGGACCTTGCAATCCCATTGCTTTTGTTTCAAATCCTGTAAAAGCCCCATGAATTCCCGAAGTTGCATATCCAAGGATCCACGCTGCGTACAGGGTTTTACAATGCAAAATAATTCCCGGTTCAAGGGGATTCCTTCTCTATCTATGCGAACATGAAGCTCCCCTGTTCGGGCGAATTGTTTCCAATGAATCCGTCTGGGATCATCACCGGGATGGTATTTACGCTGATCAGTCCAATCTTCACTCTCCGCCCGGGCCGTACAACTGGATGCCCTGGCCAAAGATACCGCGGGAGCACGGGGAATTCGGTGTTCTTCTTGGCGGGGTACCATGATAAAGGTCAAAGGTCTTGAATCCTTCAGCACCCCATAGATCATTCTGAAAGGGCTGAACAACTCTATACGCCCCCGACCTTCATAGCGATCTCTTGGAAGAGTAGAATAATCCCATTGGATGCGGCCTTTATTAGCTTGCAAAGAATAACTGGTATTTAATCTTCCAGAAATATTTAAATTATCATAATGAAGGCCCTTCATTTCAATCAGAAAATCGAGGTTAATAAACATAAAAGGAAGGGGATAATCAAAGGGGCTGTACCAAGGCTGTTCCATTTTTTCCGATCGTTGAAGAGCCTCAGCACCGGGTAGATAAAATTGTCCTCTGTTGCCGGCAGAACGTAATTGGAGCAATGCCACCACTATAAAAACCAGCTCAAGAAGCAAAACAAAAAACCAACTTAAAGAAAGCATTACCCAAAGGGCTCTACCCTGTTTAAGCCCAAAGTACAGCAGAATTACAAAGACAAAAAAAAAGCGCATCCGGCAAGAGTAGGTTTAAGGATTATCTTCAGGCTAGGATTTTTTTTCACTCAACGCCTCTTCCATTATCTGCAGAATCAACTGGGATGGATCCTGTTGGCTATTTTTCATTACCATTCTATGTCGAAAAACAGGCACGACTAAATCTAACAGCTCCTGATCTTCCACATAGTCTCTCCCTCGAATTAAGGCTAGAGCCCGTGCGGCCCGCAGTAACATCAAGCCTCCCCTAGGGCTGACCCCAAGTCTCAACTGGTCTAAATTCCGCAATTTCTGGCAAGCCTTTGTCACGGTCCATATCAAGGAGTCATCACAAAAAACATCTTGAACATGCTGCTGAAGGTTCAGCAACTGCTCCCGGTTCAGAGGGGCCTGCAATCCGGGAAGAATAGTACGGGCTGGATCTCCCTTTAAAATATCAAATTCATCTTGAGCCTTAGGGTAACCAGGTAAAAGCATCATCATAAAACGGTCCAATTGAGCCGCAGGAAGAGGATAGGTTCCCTCCATCTCAATGGGATTCTGTGTGGCCACAACAAAGAACGGAGGCTCCAGCAGATGACTTACACCTGCAACGGTAACCTGAGCCTCACCCATGGCTTCCAGCAAGGCGGATTGTACCTTGGGAGTACTGCGATTTATTTCATCGGCCAGTAGAATATTGGTGAACACCGGACCTGGGCGAAATTCAAAGGTACGGGTGAATTCATCCCAAATTTCTACACCGGTAATATCAAAGGGCAGTAAATCCGGAGTGAATTGTATACGGCTGAAACGGCAATCCTTCACCAGGGCAGCCAAAGAACGGGCCAAAGTGGTTTTTCCAGTTCCAGGATTATCCTGAAGCAACAGATGCCCCCCTGCCAGATAACAACTCAGGAGTTTTTCAACAAAGGCCTCTTCTCCTTTATAAACCATGGAAATAGACAGAGCTAACTGCTTTATTTGATTTTGCAAGTGTTATCCCCTATTTTTATTAAGTATACAGTAAAATGTATTGACATAAAAGCGCTGTATCACCTATAGTTTTTTTGTATTTCGGGGGTGTAGCTCAGTTGGCTAGAGCGCGTGAATGGCATTCACGAGGTCATGGGTTCGATTCCCACCACCTCCATTAAATTTTATGTCAGATACTTACGATAGTGACAGTTTAGAGCCTGATATTGCTGACTTGCTGGATGATTCTCTAACACCGTCGGGCGATGCCCCTGACTTTAGTCAGTTGATGGGGTTACGCGAGGAATCTCAGGAAGAACCCGAGATTACTATCACTGAAGAATTTCAAAAAATCTCCCAATTTGAACAGCCTCCGCAAAAGTATTTTTACGATCCTAGTTATTATAAAATTGCCCTGTCTGGAGAGGGAGAAGTCTCGGAAAAACTTCACAAGGTATTGGCCAGGTTTTTAAAGGCTGATAATAACGAAGATAAATCCATCTTTAGGACCAGGGTTATCAGTGCGTATTGGGAATATCTCCGGTCCTTGGCTTGTAAAGTTTCGGCCAATATGAAACTATCCAAAAAGCTTACGCTTCGCTTTGGTGCCTTAATCCCCACTCTGATATCCCCTAAACAGAGAGATATGATATCTCGAATTATCGTGGATAATCAGACAGGGGAACCGGTATATTACATTGATGAATGGCTAATGAATATATCCTTGGGCCGTGTGAGCCCCTTGGCCACCGACGAAGTTGCCATATCTAAACAATCCACCGATAACAAACTTAAAGGCAGCTTGGAAAAAGCCCGAGGATCCCAAGAATCCAATATCGTAATGATTCAGAAACTGCAGATGCAGAGAAAAAACCTGGAAACATCGCTGAATGAACGGTTGGGAAGTCTTTGTCAGCATTGCCGTCATAGCAGTTTCAGTAACTTGGAAACAACCATGAGTGATGCTCAGCGAAAATCCATTCCGAGAATTAATCAAATGCTGGCACAGCTCAGCAAGAATGATAGAGAGATGAAGATAATCTTTGAAAAACTGACTGAAAAGACCAAAGACCTTCAGCACTTAAACAATAGAGTAAGGGAATTGGGAGGAGAATCCGCTGTGGATACCGATTCTCTAGCCCGTGAGACCGACAGCCTTAGAAAAATGACCAAGCTCTGTGTGGGGCGTCAAGGAAATCATTTTCCTATTTTAATGAAACAATATTTTTCGTCGAATCTTCAGTTTGTCGGAACCAGAGAAAACATCATTGCACAGATGATGAAAATTGAAGCGATCGATCCTGGTGCTTTTACAAGAACCTTCCGTCAAAACTCCAATAGAATCGTACCCAACGTCATTATACTGCCCTGTTTCGGCGATCAGGGGATTTGCTGGGAACCCTTTGAAAAATTCAACAAGGGTACCAGCCGGGGCCGTTTAGCTCTGCCTCTTTTTCCTAAGGATTTAAAATACGCCGTATTAGCCGCCGTGGGAGATCTGCGCTGGCAGGTCGCCAAAGAAAAGGCAGCCCATTATTGGATGGAAGAAGGCATCACCGGCCATTATTATGACTGGTTTACCAAGAATAAACTTCGGGGTGATGTAAAGGATAAATTCATCGAAGATTATTGCCTCTGGATCGACAAAGAAAGCGAAGGTCTACAAAAGCTGGACAAGGACGTACGCGCTATATTCTGGCGGTTGATGCCCTTTCCACAGGAGAAAAAGGATCTCCTAAAAAACCGCGGGTTTGCCTATGCGGAACTATGCAAGAAGGACAAAAATCGGGCCATGTCCGACGGCTACTAAAGCCCAACCGCCGGCTATTTAATTATCTATGTTATTATTCGATAAGATGGCTGTCGCAAAAGTCATGATTTAGTTCTGAGACAAGGCGATTTTTGAACAGGCAACGCAGTGTAGAGGTACTACATGAGTAGCCTGTGCAGGCAGTATCAGGGCTAAAGGGGACTTTTAGGACAGCCCCTTATTTTTTACGGGGAGGGAATAGATTCTTACCCAATTTCTCTTCTAAATTCCATTTTTCTGCCGCCCAGCCAAGAACCTTTCGATAGATAATAAAACTACCCACCACTGAAACGAAAAGAGACAGGCTATAGGCTATTTTAAAAAGTTCTTCATCATTTTTAAGAACTATGCTGAAAATAAGACTCAATATAAGAAAAATAATTATAATCAATAATAAATTTAAA
>JAQICO010000198.1 GCA_027858495.1 Spirochaetaceae bacterium | reverse complement strand
CTTAATAACGGTAAAAAATGTTTGTTTAACCAACTATCAGGTGGATTGTTGTCTAATTCCTATAGATAATGCATAATGACTATTAAGGAGTAATGGTGGCTACACAAAATGAACTTTTTAAACGTAACATATCTCAGGTATTACGCTGTATATGGCTTAACAAAGGGATAAGTAGAATTGAAATATCTAAAAATCTTCAAATGGATAAATCAACCGTAACAAAAATTGTATCGTTACTTCTGGAAACGGGCATAGTCTCTGAACTAAAAGAAGGAAGTTCAAAGCCCGTAGGCGGTAGAAAACCCGTTCCATTGAGCATTAACAACGATTATGGCTGCGTCCGGGGAATTGAAGTACAAACGGATAATTATACCGCCGTCATCATCAATCTTCAGGGCGAAGAGATCTATAGTGTCAGCCATCCGATCTCTTTAAATAAAAATAACCTCATCTCAATATTTTTAAAGATCGTAAAAAAACTTGAACCCTATACAAATAAATACGGTTTACTGGGTATTGTACTTGGGTTAAGTGGAATTATGGATTCTCGACGTGGAGTCATTATAAAATCCCACCCGCTATATCTTTATGATAGATTTAACTTTTGTGAGGAGATTGAAGAATCAATTTCCTTACCTGTGTTTTTAGAAAATGATGCAAACTGCGGATGCTGGGGAGAACTGACTTCCAATCGTAAGAACCGTCCGAACAATATGCTTTTCATTCTTGGTGATTTTAGGGCAATTGAAGTCAATAAACAATCATATCCAGGTATCGGTTTCGGTTTCGGACTTATATTAAACGGAGAAGTCCATTATGGGAATCATAGCACGGCTGGAGAATTTAAAAGTCTTTTTAAAAAAATCACCAACGTAAATCAGTTTTCTTTTAAGGATGAAGTACTGAGAAATATTAAAGATAAGCCAGAAGAACTTATGATCCTTTTTAGGGAATTAGCCCGTAATCTTTCCCTTCTAATCAGCTTTTTGGATATCGATGAAATAGTGCTGGGCGGTGAGATCGAGTCATTTTTTCACTCCCTAAAACTAATATTATCCCAGGAAATAGAAGCTAATTGGTCCTATGATAAGCAGATGGAGTACAATATAAAATGTTCTCATCAAAATAATAAGACCGTTGCTTTTGGTGCGGGTTGTATGTTCTTAGAACGCTTGTTTGGAATCCCCGACATGAACAATACCAACGAAGAGAATGTCGTTAAAGGAATAGAACTTCTAGAAAAGATAAAGGATTTACAGATGACGGAAACCCTTTCGATTTAGGACCTGTATAAAAAGGGTTAAAGTAGCACTATTATTATCTTACAAAAAATTTGAACTTACCTCCCCTATGTGCATTAGACTAAATCTAGGTATCAAGGAAAATGATTAATAGAGAGGATATTTTACAAAAATCCCCCTTTGGCTATGCCCTTCATCAGATTATTCTAGATGATCAAGAAAACCCTGTGGATTATGTCTTTCTTGATATCAACGATTCCTTTGAGGGACTCACTGGTTTGAAACGGCAAAATCTTATCGGGAAAAGAGTAACAAAAGTTATGCAGAAGATATTACAGGAATGCTCTTAGATCGAATATCCAAGGAAGAGCAGTTAAGAAAGGCGAAAAAGCAGGCAGAGGAGGCCAGCATTGCTAAGGGAGAGTTTTTAGCCCAGATGAGCCATGAAATCCGTACACCTTTAAATGGGGTAATCGGATTCTCCCAGCTGCTGCAGCAAACGGAGCTTTCTAATATGCAGCAGCAATATGTAAACACCCTTGATTCTAGCGCCCGATCCCTTTTGGGGGTGATTAACGATGTTCTGGATTTTTCAAAAATAGAAGCAGGCAAAATACAATTGGAAAAGATTAAATCCGATATAATTGAACTATGCCAACAGTCTGTGGATATTATAAAAATTCCTGCCGATAAGAAGGGGCTTGAGATTCTTTTGAATATCCAGCCGGGGATGCCCCGTTTTGCGGTGCTTGACCCTTTCCGGTTAAGGCAGATACTAGCCAATCTCTTGAGCAATGCTGTAAAATTTACCGACCAAGGTGAAGTGGAACTCAAAGTGGAATTTGTAAAGAAATCTCCATCCTTAGGACATTGAATATACTGGTTGCAACAGCGGTATAGATTCTTTAAAAGTGATAGATAAAAGCAAACACTTTGACGTGATTCTCTGCGATTACCACATGGCATATCTAAACGGAATTGAAACCATAAGAAAGGTTAGAACTACATTGAATCTTTCATCGGAAGAACAACCTGTAAT
>JAQICO010000405.1 GCA_027858495.1 Spirochaetaceae bacterium | reverse complement strand
AGACGATTGTTGGTCCGTCTGGCAGGTTCTGCGGTGAAACGCACCAAAAATACCTGGGACGATTATCTCTATAACGCCGGTTTTTTTAACAGGATAGCCCTGTTTCTTCCGGTGGTGTTAGTCTATTCCTTGGCACCCTGGGTGGATTTTTATCCCCTATTAATTAAAAAAATCAGCCAGGCTCTATTAATTTTCTTTGGCGCCCGGGCAATGAGTCTCTTTGTTGAATCTATATTTATGTCCTTTCAGAAAAAACAAAGCAAAGGTCGTTCCTTAAGCGGGTTGGTACAGGCTGGTAAAATGACCATCTATATAATGGCCTTTTTACTGGTTATCGCTACATTGATGGAACGTTCCCCCCTGGCCCTGCTAAGTGGAATTGGGGCAATGACCGCTATTCTAACCTTGATATTTAAAGATACCATACTATCGCTGGTAGCTAGTATACAATTTTCATTAAACAAAACCCTTAAGGTGGGCGATTGGATTGAGATGCCCGAAATGGGTGCCGACGGTGATGTGGTGGATATAACCCTGCATAATGTGATGGTTCAGAATTGGGATAAAACCCTTATTACCATACCAACCCATCGTTTTTTAGAGCAGGGTTTTAAAAACTGGAAGGGCATGTCCGATGCGGGTGGAAGAAGAATAAAACGCTCCATAAAGGTGGACCTGCAGTCGGTGGAGTTTTTAACCCCTGAGAAACGGCTGCAGCTGCAGAAGGTTCAGTTGCTCAAGGATTTTTTACTTATCCGTCAGCAGGAGATTGACTTGGAGAATAAAAAAAATCTGGCCGATCTGTCTTTGCCCTTTAATGGAAGGACTCAGACTAATCTTGGAGTATTCCGTGCCTATGCCGAAGCCTATGTTCGCAATCGGCAGGATATCAGGAAGGACATGACTTTGATGGTAAGGCAGTTAGAACCCACAGAACAGGGGGTTGCTCTGCAGGTCTATTGTTTTACCACCGAAACCGCCTGGACTCGCTATGAGTCTATTCAGGCTGATATCTTTGATCATCTGATGGCCGCCATACCCTGGTTCGGTCTTCGCCTTTACCAGAATCCCAGCGGAGGGGACTTGGTGCAATTAAAGAATGCATTTAAGATTCCCCAATAGGATTCTGAACCATTATCCTTTAAGAATTACTCGATTTTACTTGGTTATTGATTCATCATCATTAAAATTACCCGAGATTGGTATTTTTACACTTGTAGATAAGCCATTTTCTTGTCCAGCTGATATCTTTGGGAAATCTTTCAGGAGTCAAGTTTGTACGGATTTCATCCCATATATGGCTTTCGAGGTTTTCTTCCATAAACACCGCCCAGCTTTTGGGGCTGCTCTGGGTCCAGCTCTGCAGCCAATTCATATCAACGGTAATTTTTTCGGTCCATTGGGTCTCTTCCCATAGCTCTAGTTCCAATCCCATGGATTGCAGTTCCGGGGTTAAAAATTCTTCTTTTTGGGGCAGGGGAGTACGGTCCTGGAAAAAGCTTTCCTCCGCATTATTTAATGCTTTATACAGATCGTCTGAAATAAGTCCTTCAAGCAGATGGGATATTCGGCTGCTCTGACCGTGGAGTGGACAGAATCCTAATAATTGTCCTCCCGGCGCAAGAGCCTTTAAAATATTCTGTGGAAATGCCTGGGTGGGGGGAAATCTAAAGCCCTCAAGAACGATCCATTCCCAAGCCATTCCTTGGTTTGATGCTCCTTGAAGCCAATCTTGTTGATCCACCTGGCCTGACCATATTTCCGGTCTTTCCGATTCAGGCAGTGTCTCCAGGGAAAATTCGATGAGGCTGCGCTGATCTTCTCTGTCGGCCAGGGCGGTAAGTCCTCCCTCGGGTACAAGCTTAAAGAGTTACCAAAAGAGTCGGTTCCACCGCAGAGGAAGCAACAAAATTCTGTCACTGCGTAATATGTCCATTGAATTCAGTAGTTTCTCCAACAGGGGTTGGCGCTGCCGATTGTGTCCTTGGAGCCGGCGTATCCAGCGGTCCCGTTCTTTGTCATTGGGGGAAAAACTTAGAATTTCCCGGGGTTCCTGAAGCATCAATTCTAATTGTTCTTCTCTGCGGCGAATAACCCGCTGCTGGATAGATCCTTCATAACCCTGATTGGTGGGTTGGTAGAATATGCGGCCCTTTAGGCTGCCCGGTAAATACTGCTGGGCTACCCAATGATCCCGGAAGGCATGGGGATATTTATATCCCTTTCCGTGGCCGAAGCTGTGTTGATCCCGACTTGAATCCTTCAGGTGGTTGGGAATCTGAGCGTCTTCCTTTTCTACAGAATCCAGGGCATCAAAAAAGGCCAGTGAAGAATTGGACTTTGGGCAGGTAGCCAAATATAGAGCCGCCTGGGTTAGGTGAAACTGCCCCTCGGGTAAACCTACACGGTCATAGGCCGAGGCCGCGGAGTTCACCACTCCCAAGGCCTGGGGATCTGCCAGCCCGATATCCTCACTGGCAGAGATCAACATACGTCGGAAAATATAATGCGGGTCCTCTCCCGCCCGAAGCATTCTGGCCATCCAGTAGAGTGTCCCGTCAGGATCGGATCCTCGGATTGATTTGATAAAGGCAGAGATGCTGTCGAAGTGGTAATCCCCCTCTTTATCATAGAGCAGGGCCTTTTGCTGGATACTTTCTTCGGCTGCTTCAAGGGTTACTTCAATGATTTCTCCTTGGGGCGGAGGAAATTCAGTTGGGCTGGTTTCTATGGCCAGCTGTAGAGCATTAAGCAGAGAACGGGCATCTCCCGAAGCTACCCTTACCAGATGGGCCAATGCATCGGAGTGAAAATTAACCTGCCATTGGCCATATCCCCGTTGTTTATCTTCAAGGGCCTGTTTGGCAATCTGAAGGAGTTCTCTTTCTCCAAGGGAGGTTAACTGAAAGACTCGGCTTCGGCTGACCAAAGCCTTGTTCACTTCAAAATAGGGATTTTCTGTGGTGGCTCCAATTAACATGATGGTTCCCTGTTCAACCCAGGGCAGCAGGGCGTCCTGCTGAGATTTATTCCACCGATGAACCTCGTCCACAAAGAGGATACTGCGCTTTTCGTAAAGATCCTGGGCTTCCCGGGCTTCATCGATGGCTGCCCTAAGTTCTTTTACACCGCTGAGAACAGCATTCATGCTTACAAAGCGGCTACTGGTACTATTGGCAATCACTCTGGCCAGGGTGGTTTTCCCTGTGCCCGGCGGACCGTAAAAGATCAAAGAAGACAGCTGGTCTGCCCTTATGGCCCTTCGTAAAAGACGACCTTGACCCAGGATATGCTCCTGCCCCACGTATTCTTCTAGATTGCGGGGCCGCATACGTGATGCAAGGGGCTCTGAACCCATGGGCGTCCCCTGGGAAAAGAGATCCATTAATTCAGCCCGTTGATTTGTTCTTTTATCTGGTTTGTCATTTCTTTATATTGGTCGTCAAAGCTTTGCAGCTGCTGGTTTACCAGTTTCATCAACTCCGGGTCATCCTGGGGAGACAGTTTAACTCTTCGTCCTGTTTGCTGCTCCATCATGGCTTCTTTACGCTGCAGCTGCTGTTCCACCTGGTCCATCAGATTTTTATTCATTTGTTCTCGGCCGTCTAAATATTGTTGATAGACACCGCTGACCTGCTTGAATAGTTCTTCCAGATCTTTTTTACGCTTGGGGAAAAGGATATCCAAGGCATCTTTTATGCTGGTCAAACGTTTGAGATCGTCGTTAAATCTTGGAAGTGTCACATTGGAGGATAACAATTCCAGGGCAGCTTCCTTGGCCCATTGCTGATCCTGCTTGTCCATGGATTTCCAAAATGTTTCCCAATCCTTAGCCTCTTTTTCGGCGGACATGATTTGACTCATCAAGCGCTTGGTGTCTTTTTGGCATTGTTGTTTTTTTACTTTTACCGGATCTACCTTAAGATCAGCGGTTTTCTCTAGGGCCAGTTCCAGGGCGGATTTAATCTTTGACATAGTTAGGACTCCTGTTCTTTGATAAAAGAATAGTCATATTTTAGATCTGAGGCAATGGGGAGGAGGAGCGTAAAAATAAAATTCCCTGAACAGCTTTTCATTGACTTATGATTTTGATTCTCATAATATTATCTATGGGTTTATTAACATTCCAAAAAATAACCTCTCGTAGAGCAGTTTCTAT
>JAQICO010000301.1 GCA_027858495.1 Spirochaetaceae bacterium | reverse complement strand
TTTTTAAATAGCTTACGATGTCCTTTAGATTGGCGATATTAAAGGATAAAGTGGGTATTTCCTGGAGTAAGATCCCAATGTCCCAGTCGAAATTTTGATCCATGTATTGGCTTAGGGATTCGTAACTGCTAATTCCTGCATCTAGACAGGCTTTATGGGGATTGATATTTCGCTTAATCATGTCAAAGGCTAAACTGATTTTCAAATGAAGCAGATAATTGACCAACGGCGTACCGGTTATCCGGAAAAATTCCCTTTGTATTACCGGCCCGACATTGTTTAGTCCCTTGGCTACCTGTTCAATGGTACAGCTGGTCGATTTTCCACCGCAGCCTTCCTCCAGAATCTTTTTAAGATCCCCATTCCAATGTAAAGAATAATTTTGTATAGAAAAAAAATGACTCAACAGTTGATGAAAAAGATCCCAAAGGTCTTCATGACGGAATTCCCTGGATAAAAAAGAACTGTTCCAGCTACCTTTTTCAAGATTTCGTTGAAATCCAAGATGATTTTGTCCATTTAAGGCTTCTTTTAACAACACGCCTAACCTGGTTTCTTTGGGAATGTAAGCAAAAAACTGCCAATCTTCACCAGCTTTTATATCGTAAGGAACCATAGAATCGATTAGTACCAAGGAATAAGCTAAGGGTTCTCCGTGAATGGTCAATGATACTTGTCTATTTATAGCCAATGCCATTAACAATGCACCATGCCCTTTACTGCTGCAAATTTCAAGCTGCCCCATACCAAGCAGCTCACCAGGCCCTAACCAAAGATCCAGGCGCATCTATTATTCCTCGGGAGGAGCCAATTCTAAAATAAGCTCCACTTCACCCCGACTGAGTTTTACCTGACGAGAGATCTCTTCAGTATTCCACCCCTGGCGGGCCAATTGAACCACCATTTCCCGGGTATTCATGTCGGGAGAACCGGCGGTTCTTAACCCCTTTTTATTATCCTTCAGGACCAATGATCCTAGGAGTTTCACTTTTTCCTGGGCCTCTCGTCCAATATTTTCTAAACGGGTTTCCGTGTTTGCCAACCACTCTCGAGCCTTTTCCATGCGCTGCTGACGCTGCTCTAAATCCACCATGGTATGATCTAAATTGTCCAAGGAGCTAACCATGCTGTCCACCTTTTCTTTTTCTTCCAGAAGCCTTTGATTGCTCATCTTAATAGTGGCTAAATCCTTTTTCATGGGATCCAGATCAACACTGATGGCTTTAAGTCCCTTTTCAATATATCCAAGCATCTGAAGATTTTTCTCAACGCTGTTGGTGGTTGCATCCACGATACCAGCTTTCTTTTCAAGTCCCTGATAGCGCTTGGCAATATCGTTATGCAGATCTTCCAATTGACGAATACGTACCATATATTCCTGTACCATATCGTTGGTGTTATCTATCTGTTCCAATTTTACATCAATGGCCTCGGAAAGATTATTAATTTTAACCACTTTGCTGTCTAGCAAGTCGATTTTCTGCTTTTCACTGAAGAACTGATTTATTTTACCAGAAACATCCTGATAGGAATTCATCACACGCTGATATTCTTCTTCCATGGGCGCCAGTTCCTGACGGCTTCGTTCAATGGTCTCCATACGGCTTCTCAATTCCTTAAGGTCTGCATCGAGGTTTGTTTTAAGATTCTCTGCCTGATCGAATATGTGGGTCTGGGCGATGAATTCCTGCTGATGGCGCCCCATCTCTTCAAGATTGGTGGCCAATGATGCATAATCCTCTTCCGCCTGCCCCTGAAGCTGTTTCTGCAGATTTTCAATTCGGTCTCTTGTATCCTGTAGAGCCTGACGGATGGCTCTCAATTTCTCATCGGATTCCCCATGGACTTCCCTGGTACGCCCCTGAAGTTCCAAGAGGAATTCTTCTCCCTGTTCTTGCATGCGGGTAATATATTTTTCCGAATTTCCAGCCATTTGGCCCTTTAATAATTCTACATTTTCCGTGAGCTGTTGAAGATCCTGCCTCAGTGTTGCACGTTCTTGGGATGACTTGAGAATCAAGTCCTCCTTTTGAGAAAGGAAATCTTCTCTTATCTGTTCCACCGTTAAATCCACTTGACTACGGTAGTCCTCCAGACTGTTATTGATATCGGATTGCTGATTTTTAAGCTGCACCAACACCCGTTTTTGCCATTGGTCAATATCGCTCCTAGAGCTATTGATCAAGGCGCTCAACTCACCACGGTTGCCCTCGATATCGGAAAACATACCTTCCAATTTCAAGACGACTTCCCGTTCTGATCGGTTAAGCAAATCGTCCATGGACTCTTGATGTGCGGCAAATTCCTGGGTAAACGTTTCCCAGGAACTCTCTTTCAGCTGATTGATCTGGTTTTTTACACCCTGACGGTAATCGGAAAAATCCTTTTCACTACCCTCAATTTGAAGAACCACCTGTTCCTGAAATCCCTGAACCTGTTCCTGAAACTTATTCATCTGTTCAAGCACACGGGCCTGGATTTCGTTAAAACGTCGCTTAAATTGACTCTGATGATTTCGTTCCAACTCTTCTCGGTCACGCTGACTCTGATTATTCAATTCTTCCATCTGAAGATCCACACTCTTTTGCCATTGACCAAAGCTGTCCTTCATGGCCTCTTCTCGAGATTTCAAGTCACTGAAAAAATCGTCTTCAAAGAGCTGAAGTTTCTCCGAAACATTTTCATAGGCCTGGGTCTTCAATTGGTTTAGCTCACCCTCTACCTGGCCGATGATACGGCGAATATCTCCCAGTCTCTCATGGCTGGCTTGCTGTTCTTTATCCTGTTTTTCCTTAAGATTCTGACTGAACTGTTCCAGCTGTTGATACATGCGGGTTTCCTGTTCGGAAAGAGTGAGCCGCAAACTGTTATCCAATTCGTCCAAATCTCCGGTAATTGATTCTAATTTATCAAAACGTCCATTAATGGTGGCTTGGTAATCCTGTTGCCGAAGCTCTATGGACTTCATGGTCTTCTGCTCCAGTTCTCTGGCCAGAGTATTCTGCTGTTCCATGGCCTGGCGGATCTGGAGTTCTGCCATTTTGGTTAATTCATCCATCCGCCCCTGTAATCCCCCTTGGAATTGATGAACCTCCATGCCATATTGCGTTTTTAGCAGCTCCAGTTCTTCCAGGGCTTCCTTCATCGAGCCAGAAAATTCGTCACTTTGCAGTTTCAACCCAACAACCTGGTCTTTCCACTGCAGCTGCATTTCCGTTAACCTCTGGTCTTCCTTGGATAAAACTCCGTCAATATCCACACTGTATTGATCAGCCTTGGATTTAAGAGATTGGTATTCGGTCAATATATCAGACTGATATTCTTCGATCTGGGCAGCGGCTTTATTTTCAACGGAATTTTTTAGTTCTTCCAGGATATCTAAATACCCCTGATTCAGATCGTCAAGTTGTATTTTCTGTTGATCCTGCCATTGAATAATTTCTTCCCTGCGCGTATTGCTGAGATTGTCCAATTGATTCTGCATGGCCTCTTCAATATCGCTAAATCTCTCTCGGGCCGAGTCGAGCACTCCCTCTTTCATCTGATCCAAGCGATTATCTATTTCTGAAAAGCTTTTTTCTAAATTTTCCACGCTATCGGAAATTTGAAGATTCCGCTGATTCCACTGTTCCTGTTGTTCCAGTAGACGATGATTTTCCTGGGTTAAGAGCTGCTCCATATTAACGCTGTATTCCTGGGTTTTGCCCTGGAGATCCTGATAATCTTCAAGAATTTCTTCACGGTATTGCCCAAGTTTTGATGACGCATTACCAAGGATGGATTCCTTAAGTTCTTCAAGTATTTCTAAATAATTCTCATTTACATTTTCTAACAGTTTATTCTGCTGTTCTTCCCAAAGTTGAAACTCCTGTGATCTGGATTCTTTTAGGGTATTAAGCTGCTCCTGCAGATTTTCTTCCATATGGCCAAAGCGTTTTTGAGCGGAGTCCAATGTGCCCTGTTTAAGCTTTTCAATGCGATCTTCCAATACCGCTAAGCTGCCGCTGAGTTGAGACATCTCTCCACCGGACTTCTCTTTAAATTCTTCTAAATCCCCATGAAGCTGCTGAAAATGCTCCCTGGAGATGGATTTATACTCAAGAATATTTTCTTCTAATTCTCTTCTTAGTCCCAACAAATCATCCTGGGATTTAGCAACGGTCGAATCAAGTTCTCCTGTCATATTTTCCGCAGATTTTTTTAGCTCATTTAGATTTTGGTAGAGGCTTTCTTCGAAGTTGTTCAGCTCCTTTTCACTCTCTGAGATAATTTTGTCCTGCAAAACCCTCAATTGGTCTTTATCCTGGTCTTCCAGTGATTCTAAACGACCATGGATGGTGCCTTGCCATTGTTCAAGCTGGCTATCCAGGTTGATTCCACTTTGATGAATCTGCTGTTTCAAGTCCTCTTCCATGGTCTGAAGATTTTCCTGGGTCAGTTCTTTGGATTGTTCTCTTAAATCATCCAGCCGGTTGGTTAGGCCACTTAAAAGATCATCCATACGGTCTTCCTGTTTCAGTAAATCCTGCCACTGTTCTTGAAATCGAAGGAATTTTCCAGAGATTTCCTGTTGGTACTGCAGGATTTGTTCTTCCAGGTTCTGGTGACTTTCCAGACTGTTATTTTCTAACTGATGCCGTAGTTCATCCAGACGCTGTGCAAGTTGTTCTTCCAAGGATTCAGACAGTTCCTGCTGGGAATGTTGAAGCTGATCCAAGGCTTGGTTGCGGGCTTCGGAAAAACCGTCCTGTACCCTATCCATGCTTTCTTCTAGAGACAATAGGTCACTGGTAAGCTTCTGTAGCCGGATGGTGGATTCTTCGAGCTGATTCTGCTGCTGCTCCTGAAGCTCCGAAAGGCCCTGATCACCCTTAGCGATGAAGCCCTGAATTTCTGCCACCCTGCGGGCTACTTCTTCCTTTAATTCTCCCATGCCTTGAAACCAATTTTCCTCAAGGTTTTTGGACTTTTCTTCTATTTTATCCTTTAGATCAAGAAATATTTCATTTTCTAAAACCTGTCCTTTCTCTGCGGCATTTTGAATATACCCTTGATATTCACTGTTCAGTTCGTCTAAATCTCCACGGATTTTTGTCATAGCCTGTGTTGCTAGGGTTTCACTGGTCTCTTGAAAATCATTGATCTGTTGCTGAACCCTATGAACTTCCTGATTTAGCCCATTCTCCATGGCTTGAACCTGTTCGGTCTGGGATTCTACCCTTTGTAGAAAGTCAACTTCCAGGGTTTGAATCTCTTTATTCAGAGTAGAGAGGGTTTCTTCGGAAAGGTTTGCACTGATTAAACGATATTCCTTCAGAGCAGTTTGAAATCTATCAAGCTCCACTCCCCCACGGGTCAACTCAGAGGAAATGAGTTCAAAACGCGCCTGCACATCCTCTACCAGAGAATTTTTTGCAGTTTCCAGCTGTTCCAGGTTTTTTTTCCCAAAACTTTCACGCAGATTTTCCATTCGCTGATCCAGAACATCTTGAACCTTTTTAATATCCTTGAGCCTTAAACCAAGCTGATCCACATATTCCGATTCATCACGCAGACGAATCATATTCTCATCCACCTTGGCAGTCAGTTGATAAAGTCCGTTAATACGCTCATCAAAACCCTGTAAGCGCCCCATCAACTGGGTAATGGCCTCTTCTCTGCTCTGGAGTTCCTGCCGGGCATTTTCAACCCTACTTAGTATCTCTCTATAGGTTTTCTCTTGAACATCAAAATTGATGGAGAGGTCCTTCATCTGCTGTTCTTTGTCCTGAAAGATTTTATCCAATTCGCCCTTAACCTTCTCGGCGTATCGACGGACCTTTTCCAGGGACTTGCTGTTTTTATCCAGTCTTCTAAAGAGAAAGAGCACCAGAAACATAATTCCAAGTACAATAAAATCGCCGTCAGAAAAAATCATCCCCCCTCCCCAAGGTTGTGATTATCCATAGCTTCCCTGAGGAAGCTACAGTAAGGTTGTAAGCTTTTGGGCAAACACCCTGTAATTATCAAATATAATATCAGCCTGCTTCCCCTTGGATGAACCGGTGAGCCATGCAGTTTTCATACCGGCCTTACGGCTGCCTACCACATCGTAGGAATAACTGTTCCCCACATAAAGTATTTCATGGGGCTGTAGCTGCATGGTTTCAATGCAATGTAAAAAGGGCCGAATACTGGGCTTTAAATAACCCGAATCCCTGGAGGAAAACTGAAACTCCCAGGGTAAATCCTGAAGCCCGAAATATTCCATTTTTTTTCCAATAGGAAAATCCGAAAGGATTCCAAACCGCAACCCCTGGTCAGCCAATTGCTGCAGTGTTTTCTTCAGCTCGGGAAAGGGTTTAACCCTTCGAAAGACCCTCTCCCATTTTTTATATAAAATGCCGTCAATCAATTTTCGAGCATCGTCGACATGAATGCCCATGCGGGCGGCTAACATCCCCGCCTGGGTAGCCTCGAAATGTTCAATCCGTCCGACCTTACGAAGATCCTTCCGAACAATATTAAAATGATAGATCAGATATAGATGCCTTAAAAAAAAACCCGACGAACGAATCATCATGGCTCTGTTTGGATAAAGCGTGCCATCAATATCAAAGATCAATGCTTTAACAGCCATTAACAACCTCTTATTCTCAAACTACACTACCCTAATATGTGCGAATAAGCAAGCAAAATTGCCCGAGGCTTTTAATGAAATCTGTAAACAAAACGTCCCTTTAAATCCTTGTCCGAATCGTTATAGTAGGATGAACGGCTGAATCCATAAAGCACAGCCTGGTCGATATGTTCAAAGCCGGAACTTTCCTTAATTTCAGCATCGCTGAGATAGGTCCGTACCGAGCCGTCATCTCTTGGTTCAGTGGAAATAGTATAATAAATTTCCACCGGTTGAAGCAGTAATGTTGTTTTATACTCTGCACGGCTCAAATCGTAACCCATTCTCTCAAGTACAATCCAAATTTCCGGGCGACGCTCCAACGGTACAGGAGATTGTTTTAGTTCCCAACGCCCCGCCGAGGATTTATAATAACGCCGAAATACCCGCAAATCATCGTCAGGTGTGATTCCTAATTCAGGATCCCCCATGGCCCAGTCAGGTAAATTCAGAGGCAAAGTCGAGGGTAAAGGCATGTACAGATATATGGGAGTCCATAAATTCCGACCTGCCTGCCCACCGGTGGAATCCAGGTATAGCTCATTGGTATTCCCATAGGCCTGCCCTTTTACCACACGGGCTTCTGGTTCCGCAGCCTGCTGAGGGGCTTCCTGACTCCGCGGAGGGGGTTGTTCGCTTTGGAGTTGCTCTTGAACTGCTGGAGTGTCTTGTCTTTGCTCTAGAGGCCGCTCTTGGGAATTGTCTTCAACCGCAGGCCTCTGCTGGGATATTTGCTCAGCAGGTTCTACAGATTGCTCTTGCTGTTGAGATTCTTCGGGGGCCTGACTGTTATCCTCAGGTTTTTCTATACTGGGCAGATCCTGACCTCCCGGATCCCCTAGGGTTACCCGCACTGTACCGGAATAAAGATCCAGTTCGCTGCGTCGGTTCTCCCAAAGATAGATCGCTGAAAAGAGTATCAGATGAAATAACACCGTGGCTGCCAGAGCGATGAGGTTTCGTTTAAGGGATTGTTTTTCCCGATAAGTTCTCATGGTTCCTCCGGCCTATGGCCGATCCCCCGGAATGGTGATCAAACCGACATCCTGAATTCCCCGGAAACGGAGAATATCCAGCGTACGGATAAAAATATCGTAGGGAACGGCCTTATCTCCCTCAATGATCACAGACTTTTGCTGCTCCACTATAAGAGGCGCCATACTATCCAGCTTCTCTTCCAGCATATCCCAACTGACCAGTTCCTTATTTAAATAAATCTCTTCCTCACTGACCAGAGTGATGCGTAGTTCATCCATCGAAATGGTCTCTGAGGTTTCAGAACTGGGAAGCTGTAGTTCAAGACCCGGAGAGGTATTAAAAACCATAGCTACCATAAAAAATATTACCAGCTGGAAGACCACGTCGATCAGAGGGGTTAAATCCAGGCTGATCTGAGGCTTCAATGTTCGCTGAAACTGCA
This sequence comes from Spirochaetaceae bacterium, assembly GCA_027858495.1. GTDB lineage: Bacteria > Spirochaetota > Spirochaetia > DSM-2461 > DSM-2461 > JAQICO01. The sequence continues at coordinate 8,004 of JAQICO010000301.1, read as the reverse complement.
TATTACGCCTCCCGGGAAGAGGGCTTCATGGAGTTTTTCAACAGCAAAATCATCTCGTTTACCTGATTTTCCATGCGGATAAGAATCAGATTGATGCGCCGTATAAAATAGTTATATAAAATGACCGCAGGAATAGAGACAATCAGCCCGGCGGCGGTGGTAATCAGAGCTTCGGAAATGCCCTGGGCCAGCATGGATGGGTCAGACACAGAACCGAATTGCCCCAAAACACCAAAGGCGCCAATATTACCTGTAACGGTACCCAGCAGCCCCAGCAGGGGAGCAATATGGGCAATGGTCCCCAGGGCGCTGAGGTTCTTTTCCAACTGGGGGACCTCTTGATTGGCAGCGTCTTTCAGCACTTCCCGAAGACCCAGGGTATCCTCATTGCGGTGTTCAATTCCAGCCTTCATTATGCCGGTTAAGGGGGAAATATGACTGTCACAAATGGCCATGGCTTCATCGAAGTGCTGCTTTTCCAGGGCTGATTTCACTCTGCCGAAGAGCTGAACTTCATCCACTTTAATCTTTTTGAGATAGAGCCAGCGCTCCACGATTATCGCCAGGGTAATTACCGAGAGGCCCAAAATAATCCATAGGATAGGGCCGCCTTTTGCTAATAATTCCACAAAATTCTCCTCAATCAACCGGAGATAAAGATCCCACGGCCGTGTTTTAACCTTGTATAAGTATATCACAATTACAATACTTTGCAGTAGGCCATTGGGTATAGGAAAAAATAAAAAAGAGGGATTAGTATAATTATTCGAATAAACGAGAATAAAGACCTAAAAAAAATAAAATAAAATTATTGAATTATGTTTTAATCGCGATATCATAGTTTCCATGAACACAAAGAAAATAATGGCATGTTTACTTATGTTACAGGTTTTTCTGCTTACCGCCCAGCAGCAGCAGGAATATAACGTACCTCAATTGGGAATACTTGATGTGGCATCTTCCAGCTTTGATGAAAGCCAAAGAAATATGTTCTCCGACGTATTGAGAACTGAGGTCTTTCAAATAAACTATTTTAGAATTGTGGAACGAGGAATGATACAGCAAATCCTTCAGGAACAGCAAATTTCCATGAGCGGTCTTACCGATGATTCCCAGCTCCTGGAAATCGGCAAGCTGATTTCTGTGGAAAAGCTGCTGGTCTTAAAGATCGATGAGTTTGCCGACACATTGGTAATGAATATTCGGGTCATTGATGTTAATACATCACTTCTGGACTTTACACAAAATGTCTTCCTGGAAGATAAAAATCAAATATTCAATGCAATAAAGGATCTGGTAATTCAGCTGCAGATGTTCTATGTAGAGGGCGATTTGCAAATGGATCCCCGGGATAGACAAGAAATAATCCGTCAGAACTGGATAACCCTTGGAGCCGATGAGCAAGCCTTGGATTTTCTCTTGGAACAGAATATCGCTCCGGCGGATTTTTTAGAAGTACGTCAATACGATATTACCTTTACAGTGCAGGATTATATTAAGATGCACAACGACGGCTGGGATATTCAGACCATCAAAACCTTTTTTAAAGAGAATATTTCCTACGATGAAATTGTAACCGCCCTGAATTTTGGAATCAATGATGTAACCAATTATCAGGAATCCTTCAAGCCTTGGGGTTTAACCTTTGCCGAATACTTGGATGCCTACGCAAATCATGTAGTTTCCCCGGAAGAATACGAGGAATATAAAAAGGGTTATGATAAAGATAAAATCATCCTCAGTATCGGAGGCGTAGCCAATAGCCTTCCAATTATGAATTCTGAATTCTCCTTCTTGCTTCTCAATGCCGGCTGGGAACACTACATCAGCGATTATCAGAGGAACAGACAAAAATATTCCACAGAAAAGGGTTTGTACTTAATGAATGGTGTTATGCCCAGCCCCTATTTTCAGATGAATTATTATGTGGGGGCCCATCCCTTCTATGCCAAAGTGGCTGTTGGAACGGTGGCTGAAATATTTATGGGCGGCCACGTTGGACTATTTGCCAAAGCCGGAATGGAATTGAACGGTACCTTCGAATTCTCCGTAATGGCCACCTTCTTAGGAACCCAGCCCAGTATCTCCTATACAGATATGGAATCACGACCCGACGAGGATGGATATGCTGAAATCCTATTCCCCTATTTTGGAGCCTTTTTAACCTATAAATTATAGGTTATACTGGAATTGAATAAAACCAGGGGGACCAACCGTGATAGAGACCACAAAACAAGAAATAGAGCGACGGTTCAATGAACAGCAAGAATATTTCCGTAGCGGAAAGACTCTTGGGTATCAAGCTAGAAAAAGCCTATTAAAAACATTAAAGGCTGCAATAAAGAAACATGAATCCAAGCTGATAGAGGCTTTGAACAAAGATCTTGGCAAATCTGAGTTTGAAGCCTACAGTAACGAAATAGGGATTTTATATAAAGAAATCAACCATAGCTTAAAACATCTGCGCCGATCGATGCGTCCAAGAAACATAACACCGGATTTACACCTGCTACCGGGAAGTGCACGTATTCAGAAAGAACCCTATGGAGTAACCCTGATTATTGCACCGTGGAATTATCCCGTTCAACTACAGTTAAGCCCGTTGATCGGCGCATTTGCAGCAGGTAACACCGCCATATTAAAACCCTCAGAACTATCTTCTGCCACAGCCCAAAGCTTGACAGACATGGTGAAAGACTGCTTTGACCCCAAAGCTCTATGTGTAATCAACGGCGGAATAGAGACCACCTCCTCTCTGTTGGGACTTCCAGTGGATTACATTTTTTTTACAGGCAGTGTACCCGTAGGAAAAATCGTAATGAAAGCTGCCTCAAAAAGACTGACCCCCATAACCCTGGAATTGGGCGGAAAAAGCCCGGTATTCGTAACACCTTCAGCCAAGCTGGACACCGCGGCAAAAAGAATAGCCTGGGGTAAATACAATAACACCGGCCAGACCTGTGTTGCCCCGGATTATGCCCTGGTGCATCGATCTGTTTATGATGAGTTTGTAGATAAACTTAAAAAAACTGTAGCTTTATTTTACGGAACAAATCCCCTGCAAAGCCCCGACTATGGCAGAATTATAAATCAGAGGCACTTTGACCGCTTAGCCGAAATGATGACCCCGGAACTGGCCCTTTTTGGCGGAGAGAGAGACAGGGAAAGTCTATTTATAGCTCCTACAGCCTACGGACCGGTGGACTGGTCCCATCCCTTGATGGCCGATGAAATATTCGGCCCCCTGCTGCCCATCCTTATTTACGATGACTTGGACCAAGCGATAAAGGAAGTTCCAAACCGTCCAAAACCCCTTGCCCTTTATGTGTTCTCCCAGGACAAACAGGAAATAAAGAAGATTGATCGGTCCATTTCCTTCGGCGGCGGAGGAATTAACTGCACGGTTCTTCATGTGGCGTCGACAAAACTCCCCTTCGGAGGAGTTGGATCCAGCGGCATGGGGCACTACCACGGTGAATCCAGCTTCCAAGTGTTCAGCCATACAAAATCCATGTTAAAACAGCCCACACTGCTGGATTTGGGATTGGCTTATCCCCATAAAAGAATCAGTTTAAAAATGGTTAAAAGAGTGCTTCGTTGATTAAAGTACCAATCAGCATATATAGAGAGAGACCATTGAAGTGGTAAAATTACCCCTCAGGGGAAAGAGTTTCAACAACCGGTTGTCTTAACATTAACATTTATAACTTTTAATTTTACTTTTTTCCCAGTGGGAGTAAAAAATGAAATTTCTAGGCTTGTTTTATCTGAGCATTTTATGGCTGTGCATTTCGAATTTGTCCTGTACATTAGGCAGCCATGACTCCATGGGATATGAGATTGGAGAATTCCCAAGCAGCAGCTACACCGGCAATGCCTTTTATATCTCCAATGAGGGTGACGATCTTAACGACGGAAGGAGCGCCGACAGTCCCTGGAGGACCATTGATCATATAAATGACCAAAGTTTCTCCCCAGGGGACGCCCTGTTATTCCGGGCCGGAGACATCTTTAGAGAAACCCTGAGAGTTAAAAATTCAGGAAATGCCTCAAATTATATACATTATTCCAGATACGGTTCAGGGGAAAATCCCAGAATTTTAGGTTCAGACCAGGCGTTGACCTGGACAGCCACTGAACAATCCGGTGTATGGCAAAGCCAGAAAACCTTTGAAAATATTATAGAATATTACGGATCTGAGATCTTTTTCGAAGAATTGGACGGTTCGATTTCCTGGGGGGAATCTCAGGAATATGACAGCGGCTTTAGCCGATTGAACCAGGAATATTCTTGGACCTGGAATGACGACAGGGTCTATATTTATTCCCCCGAGAATCCCAGCAGCAGATATTCTTCCGTTGAAATCCCACAAAGAAGCGCCTGTATACAGCTTGAAAATCCCCAGGGAAGTTCCATCAATTATATCGAATTCAACGGCATCGATATGTATTTTGGAAAGAACAAAGGATTCTTTGCAGGGTATCCTGCGGAACAAGGCGCTACCGGTCAGATATTCAGAAATTTAACGGTGGCTTATATTGGAGAAAAGGGCGGAAACAACTCCTACGGCCTTGCAGTTTGGCACTCAGATTTGCTGGTGGAAAACTGCAGCTTCAGCGACTGCGGTCGCAGGGCCATCTCGATGAACCTATACTTGGATAGGCCATCAGGCAGCAAAAGACATATTCAAAATGTGGTTATCAGGGATAACCAGTTCCGCAGGGGTTACCATACCACCAGCCTGGATCTATCCTGTCAGCCCACATCGGGGGATATTATCGAAAATGTCTATTTTTACAGAAATTTGGTGGATGATTCTGAGGTACAGATGACCGGCAAGGATGAAACGTCCAATCAGATTTTTTTCCAGCAGGGAGATTCCACCTTGGATAATATATATATCTACAGCAATGTGTTCGTACAGGCCACTGCCAGAAATATACTTCTTGAGGAAGGAGACCGATATTATATCTGGAACAACAGCATCCTTGGGCATAACCCTCATATAACCACCAATCCCTGGGGAAATCTAGGTTTGGGCAATGCCGCCCGAGTGGACATCCGCAATAATATTTTTTACGATAGCCTTCAAAACAACTCCCTGGAAAACAATGCGGTTCTTGGATATAACAGTGATACCCAATATATGGAGAGGGATTATAATCTCTACTACAGCTTTTATCCCAAACTGGACAGAAATTTTACAGCCATCTATTCTGCCGGAGTAAACAGTTATTACACCACCGAGGACTGGCAGGAATTTCTGGAGGATTTCCCCACCATGGAACAGCATTCTCCGGCCCCTGAGGAACCCGGATTAGAGAGCTACACCCAGGGGTTTCGGCCGAAGCAAGACTCCGCGGCCCGTGAGGCAGGAGTGCTTATTTCGGGGTTTGATTTACCTGAAGCAATGACAGATTTTTACGGAAATGCCATGAATACCCCACCGGATATCGGAGCGGTTCAGTTTTAGAGTTGCCCTATATTTCCCCTACTGTACCAGTATCAGATCGCCCTCGACTAACCCAGAGCTTACCTCGGTATATATTCCATCGGAAATACCAAGAGTTATTTCCACTCTTTGAGTTTCCCTATCCTGTAGTATTTCCACGTAGTTTTTCCCCTCTTCCATGATCACATCCCTCTCCTGAACGGCCAATACATCTTGGGCACTGTCCAGAATGATCTCCCCACTGGCGCTGTATCCGGCTCGGAGCACCCTGTTGTCCTGAGGTTCAAAGCTTATCTCGAGGGGAAACAAAACCGATCCTGAGGAATTATCCCCACGGGGAGATATAAAATCCAGTTGTCCCTCTATGGAAGAATTCTCCAGAGCCGCTACGGTCAGGTTGACCGGTAATCCCACTTTGAGTTTTCCCACCTGGGCCTCATCCACGGAACCGGAAAAATAAAGGGAATTCATATCGGCCATATAGGCGATGGTAGTCCCTGTAGACATGCCACCCTGTTCCTGCACTGGCGCTCCTTTTTTTAAGGGCAAAGCAAGCACCACCCCACTGATAGGCGCAAAGATTTGATTGCTGATGGAGTTATCATCCAGGGAGTGTCCCTCTTTGATAAGAGAGATTCGGTTGTTCGCCTCGTTATAATTCTGCTGGGCCAACTGATAGGCCATAAGGGCCTGATTATAATCCACATCAGAAACCGAACGGCTATCATGTAAACGGGTCATCCGCTGAAGCTCCAACTGAGCATCTTGCAGGAGGATACGGCTACGTTCCAAAGCAGCCTGAGAGCTGTTGAGATCCAGACTGTTGGGAATCACTTGAATGGATAATAATGGGGCTCCCTTTTCCACCCAGTCCCCGGCTTCCACAAAGATTTGATCCACCACTCCGGAGAGAGAAGATTTGACTTCCACTTCCAGCTCTGGAATGATGGAGCCCGAGGCGATGATCTTATTTTCGATGGTCCGCCGTTCCACCGCTATGGTCTGATGTTCTATTTTCTGGGGGCGGCTTTTAATAATCAAAAAGCCTATGGTTCCCAAAAGAGCAGCACCCATCAGGCTGAATCCCAATATATATTTGACTTTTTTATCCATCTATTACTCCTCTCTCAATGCTTCAACAGGATGTATCCGCGATGCCTTAATAGCGGGGAACAACCCCGCCAGGACTCCGGCAATAACCAACAAGACCATGGCAACCAGGGCCACGGGCAAACTTATTTCAGGGTCTGAAAAATACTGGGATTCCATCTGGCTTTGGCCCATAAACCAGGTCACCCCCTCCATAACAGCCACGGCGAGAATCACCCCGCTGTAACCTGCCACGGCTGTAATAATAAAGGCCTCCTGAAGGATCATGGTGATAACCGAGGCTGGTGTGGCTCCCAGGGTCTTTCGAATACCGATCTCCTTGGTCCGTTCCTTTACAATAATCAGCATAATATTGCTTACTCCAATCATTCCAGCCATCAGGGTACCCAAGCCCACGATCCATAAAAACACATTGATGCCGGAAAATAATCCCTGTAGACTCTTAAACTCCTTGGAAGAATTCCAAGAACCGATGGCTCTGCGGTCATCGGGGTGTACATCATGACGGTCCGCCAATAATTCTTTTATCTGCTGTTCTACCATTTCGGTGTTAGCCTGGGGAGTAAGCAAGATGGAAAACCAACCCACTCTATTCATCAAATTGTAACTGCTCTGCATGGTGGTAAGCGGAAGAAGCAGGGTCTCGGAACGGCCCCGTTCATCCCCCCCCAAGGGTATTATAATCAAAAACGCCCACCACCAAATAATTTACCTGGTTAATCTGCACATATTCACCGATGGGGCTTAATCCCGAAGGAAAAAGTATTTCCCGCACTCGCTTTCCAATGACGGTGACCTTACGCTGTTCCTCCATATCCCGGACATTGAGAAAACGCCCCTCCATGATATCGATGGGTTCCATCTGCTTAATTTCCGGAATTTCTCCCTGAATCGAAAAAGAGCTTTCCTGATCGCCCACCTTTACGATACTTGCCTCCCAATATTGCAATCTAGGGCAGACAAGCTCTATGCCCCGAATATTGTGTATAATGGCCTGGGTATCTTGATCGTTCAATTCAACCCAGCGTCCGGGATTATGCCCATGATAGGCTAAACTGGTACGGCCACCCCAAACATGGATGCTATTTACCGCCATACGACCGAATTGTAAAAACACGCCCCTTTCAATACCCTTACCCGCGCCTAACATTATCAAAAGCAGAAAGATACCCCAAAAAACGCCAAAGGCCGTTAAACCGGTACGGAGTTTATGCTTTTTAAGATGGGAGAAAATATCCTCCCAATGACCCAGGTCAAAAAACTCTCCCATCATTCTATCATCCCGTCCTTCATGCGGATCACGCGATGGGGTTGCTGGCCGTTGAACCCACCGGAGCACTGGATTCTACCACCACCGAAGAGGTGATGGAGCTACTCACCCAGATAAATCGCCGGGGAATCACCATGGTTATTGTTACCCACGAACAGGACATCGCCCAGC
>JAQICO010000443.1 GCA_027858495.1 Spirochaetaceae bacterium | reverse complement strand
TTTAATAGACAATATTCAAAACTAGAAGAATAACCAGCAGCATCAGTGGCCATTGTTAATGTATCATCAAGATCATTAAATGTTGCATAACTATCTGGCGTAACATCCAACAACCCCGTCGGATCCACAAAATTAATCGGATTATTAGAACAGTAGGAGTACCAGTTTAGACCATCCCGAATCGGATCCTCGTTAATAAACCGTCCCGCTTCTGCATCGTACCATCTCGCATTGAAATAGTACAGTCCCGTGTCCTCATCCCGGTCCTTACCGGTATACTTCACAGTGTATTCTTCGTCGCTGCCCCGGGCGTAGTCTCCAAAGGGTGTCACATCGGCATTCCAGACCTCGTTGCCCTCAGCATCGGTAATCAGCAGGGTGGAGTTCAGGTGGTCCGTTCCGTAAAAGAGAGTCTCTTCACCGGCGATACGGGCCAAATGACGCTCTTTGATAAACACATAGCTGGTCACCTCATCGCCCTTCACTTCTTCCAATACCTTGCCTGAAAGATCGAAGATGTAGTGGATGGTTCCCGAATTTCCTGTTTTAGCGATGCGGTAGCCGTCGATATCGTAGGTGTAACTGGCTACCTCTTCCAAGGTTTCAGTTTCAGCATTATAGCGATATACCGCCTGCAGCCGGTTCTTCAAGTCGTAGTCGTAGCGGGTATATTCATAACTAGAATCACTGGAGAGGAATAGAGGCTCTTCAGGATCGGGATTCACAACATCGGAAGAACTTTCATTAAAGAGAGTCCCCTTCTCTATCATATTACCGTTGGCATCGTAGTTGTAATAATAGTTGCCGTCGGTTTTTATAAGGTCTGAGTCTGCGTAATACACATAATCGGTCATATCAAATCCATCGCTCATGATGGTCTTCTTGCTGCGGTTGCCCTTGTCATCGTAGATATAGAATTCGTTTCTACCGCCCACCAGGGCTATGGCTTCCACAGCATCGGAACCGGAGACCATAAAACTGTCCAAAGTATTTACAGAATTCCCCTGGGAATCCAGCTCATTGAAATGACAGTGCAGTTTCATAAATCTAGAGAATATTGGTTTCGAGAATTCCACAGTGATGGCCCCGGTGGTTTCATTTATGGAGATTTCTGCGTCTTCTGCTTCTTCGTAATAACCTTCGTTGTTGAACATGGCGGTATATACGGTAAGATGTTGTGCTTCTATGCGGGAATTGACCATTTCTGGGGTGATGGTCACTCGGTACATTCGTTTGGGATAGGTGAAGTCCACCACAATGGAGCTGGACAATTTGTCGTATGCTTATTCTTTGGAGAAACCCACCACTGGAAATATCCCAGGGCTCTTCCATAAACCGGTGGGCCGGGCTCTCCACTCGAATGGCCTGATCCGTCTGCCTTTCTCGGCTCACTCCGCTCCGCCGGGCATCCGAGGCCATAACCGCTACGATCCCTTTTCCATTAAGAAGAAGAATATTAACCACAGCTTATGGGGTGCGGCCTCTGGAGCCACAGCATATTGGGTAGAGCTCTGAGGTGGCACGGAAAGAATAAATGTAGAGTACTATCCCTTTCATTCTTCCCCCGTGTTCTCCAGAGCTTCGCTTCCTGCTCCGTGTCTCCAGAGACAATCCACATTTGCTGTGGTTAAATTTCCCTTCCCCGAAGCCCCAGAGACAATCCCAAGTCCCCGTGCTTATTTATTCTTTCCTTCTCCTGTTTCTTTTAATTATACCCATCACTTTTCTGTAGTAAAGGAGCACTTCGTTCTTCGTCCTTGACGACAGAAAAGGTGACATTGGTTCTGGAATAAGAAAAACAGGCAGCATGCGTTTGCATAGCAAGCCACACTAGAGGAGGTAACAATCATGTTACAGTTTAAAGAATTATCAGATCGCTTAGTTCCAGCATTTCACAGAGTTCATAGGGCTCTTGGGCCTGGTTTATTAGAAAGTGCCTATGAAGGTGCATTGGCCATAGAATTGGCTCATTTGGGCATTCCCTTTACTCGGCAACAGGAATTTCCAGTTATCTACCGTAATCAAATAGCTGGTTCATATTTTGCAGACATGGTTGTGGATCAGAAGATTGTTTTAGAGCTTAAATCAGTTAATAAGCTTAGTTCTGTTATGGAAGCTCAGTTGCTGAATTACTTGGGTATTTCTGGGCTGTCCGTGGGGTATTTGCTCAACTTTAGGAATCAGCTTTTGGAAAAGAAGAGGTTTGTGCTTTAGGGGGGTGTCCCCTTATTAGGGGCGATATTGCAATTACACCCATATGTTCATTTAGGAGAAACCCGCCTCTTTTTGGTCGATATCTATATCCATGCACTATCTCCGTTTGCTCATCCATTTTCTACAGTTCCTAATTTTCTATCTGATTCAAGGAAAATCGATTATTCCAAAGGTCGCTTTAATCTGGCAGGAAAACCAGCGGTATAAACGGTACTTCCAACAGCAGAATATTAAGCTTCACTTTAATACCCATGAGAAACTTTTCATCCGTTCAATGTTTCTTCAAAACAAGAAGGCTTCAAGGTTCTTTACCATGGTCACAGCAGGAACCATTCTCTACAAATTGAAAAATGCAGTAAAAGCCTTCTGGGCAACAGATCAAGCACAGAAAAAATCTGGCAGACCTCCTTTATCCAAGGTAATAAAAGAGATCATTAAGAATATGAAAATCAATAATTACCTTTGGGGCTGTCCTAGAATCAGCGATGAATTGAAAAAGCTATCCATTGATGCTTGTCCTGAATCTGTCAGGCGTGTCATTACTCATTATAGAAAACTTGGAGAAATCAAACCTAATTTATCTTGGAGTAAATTTATCAAAGCCCATTGGCAGTCATTGTTTGCCTGTGACTTATTTACTGTGGATCTCTTCGGGTTTAAGCGATTTTATGTGTTCTTCATTATTCAGCTAAAGTCTCGAAAGATTGTTCATTTCAATGTGACTCAGCATCCGACGATATCCTTTCTTCGAAATCAATTCAGCCACTTTGAAAATGAATATCCTAAATCACATTTAATTCACGATAACTCTGGTGAACTGAAGTGGTTTCCCTATGAAGAGTATAATATCAATCATAAAGCAATTACACCCTACTCACCTAATATGAATGCTTTTGCAGAACGGTTTATCCGCTCTATACGTCAGGAATGTTTGGATTGGTTTATAATATTCGGCGAAAAACAACTAAGAAATATTCTTAAAGAATATATGAATTATTACAATAACTATCGACCTCACCAGGTAATAGGAAAGATCCCAGAAAATTTACCACCTGATAAGATTGGTAGAATTAAGAAGATGCCAATCCTTTGGGGATTGCACAATCATTATTACCGAGACGTTTGTTAGCTACTGGATTTTCATTTCTATAATCTCGAATCCTTCTCTGTAGGACAGCTATGTTCTTTGCTAGTCAAATGCCCTATTTTAGCGTCGGATTCTTATGAATTTACTTCCATTTAAGCTAAATCCAATTGA
>JAQICO010000250.1 GCA_027858495.1 Spirochaetaceae bacterium | reverse complement strand
TGACCATTTTGATCTTCCATAGCAAAAACAATTTGCTCCATTAAATCCCTGGTTAATATTACTTTATTTGGCAATTCTGCTTTCCTTAACCTGTTCCTGCATCCAAGCTTGTAAGTAATTCATCAATTTATCAGCCTTAATTTCTTTGATTATTCCACTTTTCCTCTCATAGATTTCAACCATGGATTTTTCAAGAAAATTTCTTCCTACTACGATTCTTAGAGGTATTCCCAGCAATTCAAAATCTTTAAATTTTGTTCCTATATTTTCTACTCGATCATCAACCAAGGCAATATCCTTGAGCTTCTCGCTTAAATTATTGACAAACTCCTTAATAGTTGGAGATTTTCCTGTTCCCATGACATAACATTTGTAGGGAGCCAGTCTATAGGGCCAAATTAATCCTCGTTCATCATGATTTGCCTCGGCGATGGCCTCCATTAGTCGACCTATACCAATTCCATAGGATCCCATATGGGGATAAATAAACTCACCTCTGAGATTTTGATAGGTCAAGCCCATTGCTCGTGTATAATAATCATCTAACTTAAAGATATGACCTAATTCAATACCGGAATCTTGATAAAGAGTACCCCCACAGATCGAACAGCTTTGACCTTGCTGAACTTTTACAATATCTCCAACTATGTTGGCATCAAAATCCCTTCCAAAATTCACATTCTTATAAAAAAAGTCTGGTTCTCCTGAAGTTATAATCAAATTACAGGAATCAACCACTGCATCATCCACCACAATCTTTACATCTTCTGGAAGACCGAAGGGACTGAGACAGCGAGAATTCTGACCAAGTTTATCAAAATCACTACTGTCTGGAGGTCCAGCTTTGCAGGATTTTATCAACTTTTGCAGTTTATATTGACTTACCTCAGAATCAGCTCTGTGAACCGTTATAAACAAACCCTTTTCGCACTTATACAATGTACAGATACAAAACTTATCCATGGAGACTTGAAGTTGCTGCTGAAGGGCATGGAGAGTGGTAAATGCACCTACATTTATCTCTTCTATTGGTAGTAAATCTTCTACATGCGCATCCTTTTCTGCATAGGCGATGTTCTGACTTGCCTTATATTCACAGCTGTTACATCTAATGGATAAATTTTTACCCTTGGGATGGCTCATAATAAATTCATAGGAACGGGAGCCCTGCATAAAACCGGAATCGGCTTCCACGGCATAGGTAGGAACAGAACAATGTTGAAAGATTCTTTGGTATGCTGCAAAAATGGTTGGAAAAAAATTGTTTAATTCTACATAGGAGCGATGGAAGGAATATCCATCCTTCATCATAAATTCCTTGGACCTCAACAATCCTCCCCGAGGCCGTAACTCATCCCGATATTTCAGCTGATACTGATATACGAAGAGAGGTAAATCTTTATGGGAACGTATACAATCCTTAAAGAGAAAGGTTACCGATTCCTCATGGGTGGGAGAAAGAACCATATCCCGGCCGCTGCGATCTTTAAATTGTACAAAAGGGGCTTCTGTCTTATGCCTCCGGTCGGTTTTTTCCCATAATTCCAAGGGGCTTACCAGGGGAACAGAAATTTCCATGCCACCCATTTCTTCCATTTCTTCTGAAATAATTTCTTTCAGACGGTTCTCTACCCTCTTCCCCAGGGGTAACAGAGCGTTAAGACCTTTGCCCATAGAGCGGACATATCCGGCTTGTATTAAAAAACGATATCCCGGAAAGGCATTTCCCACTGCCGGGCTTTCCCGGTCGGTTTTACCGGGTAATTTTGTATAGAACATAGTAAATATAATTCTAACCTATATATTGAGAGGGTCAAGGGTAAAACCTACTATATAAACTTGGTGGATATAGTTATAATATGCGCCTATCTCTGTCGCTTCATAATGACTATACTTAATACAGGAGTTAAGAGTGCCAAGCAGAACCAGTAAAGCAGCTATAAAGGCGGCTGGAATTTTACGATACAAACGCTGGAGTAATAATCTTCAAGAAGCGATGATGGATATATTTCAAAAAAATCCTCTCTCAAAAAAATACCGAAAAATAGAAAAGCGCCTCAGGCGCTTTCCATCAAAAATTTCCGGCCAGAGAATATCATATCCCCTTCTGGCAGGCAGAAAGTGCGGATATTTTTCTCCTCAAAAGAATAAAAAAATGGTTCTCTTTCTTCATGGGGGATCTTTTCTCATGGGACCAACCCAACATTCATGGGTATTTTTACAGAAAATCTGCCAGTTAAGTAAATGGGGTGGGCTTATGCCTGATTACCCCAAGGCCCCAGAATGGGATTCACAACGAACCTTGGATTACATGGATCGTCTTTTTAGAGAGTTATACAAAACCCATAATCCCCAGGATATTGTTTTGATTGGCAGCTCCGCCGGCGGCGGTCTGGCCCTTACGTCATTATTACGTCTAAAAGATCAAGGATTGCCTCTTCCGGCTCGACAGATATTAATATCTCCCTGGCTGGATCTCTCTATGACCTATCAAGATACCACACACTTGGAGCATAGAGACATAACTCTTTCTCGCCCTACTCTCCTAAGAGCTGCTCAGTTATATTCCAGAAAACAATCTCTTCTAGATCCACAGCATTCTCCACTGCAAGCTGATCTTTCCAAGATTCCGCCCACCATGTTGCTCACCGGTACGGAAGAACTCTTTGTGAAAGATTGCCGTCAGTTAAATCAATCCGTCAAGGATCAGGGAGGGAAAATTCTCTACATTGAAAAATCGGGACTATTTCATTCCTGGCCAATTTTTCATATGTTGCCGGAGTCAGAGGACATCCGCCCGCTTATTGCTCAATTTATTCAGGGAGAATATACCATTCAAGATACCCTGGAAGATAATTTTCATTACCATAAAGATCAATATACCCGGGGTAACTCTTCCCAACAGGTAGTATAGGCCGGAGAAAGCAATTCCCGTTTCATGGCCCAGCGATCTTCCATGGCTGAAGCCAAGGGCTTTAGTATATCCCTTCCATAGCGTTGCTCCATTTCTTTAACCACCAAACTGATACGATCCCGGCTGTTATTTCTTTCGGAAAAAAGATCCAACTGAACGCTTGCCTCAGGAGTTATACCATGAAGTAAAACCCCTGCCTTATGATATTCCAACCCTCTAATAAAAAGATGCTCAAGACAGTTCAAAGCAGCTTTTATCAACTCGGGAAGATAGGAACTAGGATTCTCCAACCGTTGACTGTACTCCTTAAAGTAATAATTTTCTTTGAAGCGATTTGTCATAATGAAAACAGTCACATTGGAGGTTTGTGAATTCTGACTCCAGAGTTTCCGTACCGCCCGAGACATATAAGAAGCCACTGCCCGTTGTAATTCCTGTTTTTCCTTTATAGGAGAGGAAAATCCCAGTGAAGATAAAATACCCTTCTTATCGGTCTGTGGATCCTCATCCTCTATACTAGGTTTTCCCCGCAACTCCCAAAGTGTTTTCAGCGTCACCAGGGTCATGGTCTTTTTTACATCCCAATCGTCCATATTTCTCAAATCCCAGGCGGTTAAAATAGAACGGCTCAACAGATAATCTGCCTTGGAAGGCCCGATTCCCCAAATTTTATGTACGGGAATTTCTTTTAACACCCGCTCTTCCATGGAAGGCAACATGGCAAAATAACCCTGGGGAGATTTTTTAGCCAGGGTCGCTGCGGCCTTGGCCAAGGTTTTACTGCGCCCTACCCCTACAGAAACAGGGATTCCCAAATTTTGACTAATTATTTTAATTATTTCGAGCCCCCATTCTCTCGTGGCAGAAGGAGGACTATCCACCGATAAAAATGCCTCATCGATGGAATATACTTCAATATGGCTTGTCTCCCGGGCCAATAGAGCCATAACCCGGTTCGAAAGATCCTGATACAAGGTATAATTGGAGGAAAAACAGAGACTTTCCTGATCTTTTAACTGCTGCCGACATTTAAAGAGAGGCGCACCGCGCTTAATTCCCAGATCCTTGGCTTCTTTACTCATAGCCACAATACAGCCGTCGTTGTTGGACAGTACCACCACAGGTTTGTCCTGAAGATCTGGACGAAAAACCTTTTCGCATGAGGCATAAAAGCTATTGCAATCCACCAAGGCTATCATGGTTTCAACTTTCTTACCACGGCGGTGACCACGCCAAAAAGAGTCAATTCATCACGACAATCCAATTCCATATCGGGATATAGCTCGTTTTCGGGATGTAGGATGACCCGGTCTCTTTCCTTAAAAAAGATACGCTTAACTGTAAATTCGCCTTGAACCGCAGCCACCACTATATCGCCATGTTTCGCCTGAAGGCCACGATCCACCATCAGAATATCCTTGGAAAAGATACCTGCCCCAATCATGGAATCACCGGCCACCCGCACATAAAAGGTGCTTACTCGGTCACGGATAAGAAATTCATTGAGATCCAGAGAACCCTCGGCATAATCTGAAGCAGGCGATGGAAAGCCTGCCTTAACCGGTTCTAAAAATAGGGGCAAGACAAAACTACTATACATACGTATAGTTTAAAATAATTCCTTCTGAACTGCAATATCTTCATGGGGAATTTCGTATGATTCCAGCAGTTCTTTTCCCTGTAATTTGCGCTTCTTCTTAAACTGCTCCGGGGATACAGGCCAATATACCAGAGGCCGCGGAATTTTTTCCATGGTTACCCATTGTTTATAGCTTTCAGAAGAATTCAGCCAGTCTTCCCAGTGGGTAGAGGGAATCCAAAGGGGCATACGTTTTTTTCGATTGTGGATTTTAGCACTTTCTTCATCGGCGGGAATGGTTATGATAGAAAATCCCCGTCGACAGAAAGATTTCTGCAAATCTGAATCACAAAATAATTCACCCAACGCAAATATTTCTCCCTCCCTATGACTAAAGAGGTAAGGATAAACCATATTGTCTCTATGATGGGGCTCAAAATAACCTGTAACAGGAATCAGACATCGTCGGTCAATAGAATCTCGAAAAGAGGGTTTCTGCTCAAGACTTTCAACACGGGCATTTAGAGTCATCAAAGCCAATTCGTCGGCCTTTTTTTGTTCCTTTACCCAGGGTGGAATTAATCCCCATCGGCCCCAGGTCAAAAGACCTTCCCCATCAGAACAGAGTAGAGGCCAGTGGGGCCGGGAGAATCCAGAAACCTCAGCGGTGGGAACCCATTGAGCCTCATCTCCCTGCATAGCAGCAGAAAACCTTTCCTCGATTTCAGCCATTCTACGGGTATTAGAAATATTAAAACACATGGTAGACCTCTAGATCAGATTATAACCCCTAGCATAACGGTAAAGCTGCCTTCGGCTATAAAGACCAAGTTTAACACTGACACGATTTTTATAGGTAGCTGCAGTGGCTGTTCTTATTTTGAACATGATAGCGGCTTCTTTCAGTGTATATCCCTGAGCGTACATTGTCAAAATTCCCCTCTCCATGGTCGAAAGAATTTTGGGGTCAGGAGATAGATAAGGGCTTCTATCAGACAAGGGTAATTCGTATTGACAGGGAGGGAAAATTCTTCGACCTTGTGTAATAAAACTAATGTTTTTAATCAATAAATCAAAGGAAAGATCTTCTTCAATAAAAACGCCTGCACAATTACACATCTTCGCCTGATAGATTAAGTTAGGAGATATTTTTTTTGCTATTATAATTATTTTACATTTGCGCAAAGAATGATCAAAAAGAGAGAAGAATGGCTGATTCCACATTCTTAAGGAACTTATTAGGATGTTATTTCCATCGCTGGAAATAAATGGATGTAAATCTTCCATCTTGTTAAAGCTGATAATCCTTGAAAAATGATCCTTTAGGGATGTTACAAGCAACGAGGACAATAGAGGATTTTCATGATAAACAGCCAATTCACACATTTCCACGAACGCGCCTATCCTTATGGAGAGTTTACTAATAGTAACATAGGATGTTCTTCTGTAAAGCCACTGTCGGTAGCCCTTGGCTACTACTGGGTTCTGTCTATTACTAATAGGCCATATTAAACTTAGATGTGGATATAAAAAAAATAATCGCTATAAATTTAAGGCGCATAAGAAGCCTTCGAGATCTTACTCAGGATGAGCTGGCAGAAAAATGTGAACTGTCAAAAAGCATGATAGGAAGAATTGAATCCTGCACTGTCAGCGCTTCACTTAACACCCTGGAAATTATCTGCATTGTTTTAGATATTCGTCCATTCGAATTATTTATTGAAAACGAAGACATTAAAAAAATCCAGAGTCATGACACGAAGAAGTTAAAAGAAGATATTAAAGACTTTTTAAATGGTTATGGAATTGGAGACCTTCCATAATGTTCTTTTTTCCTGACATTTTTTTCTCTTAACAAAATTATACCGCCTTACAATGCAAAGGATTCAATAAATCTTTCTCCCATATCTGCTGCTGAAAAGGATTCAGAGACTCCTTGATATTGAAGTACAACATCCTAGTTTCGTCGAAGAATTTCTCTCTAACTCTTACAATAACATTTTGGTCAATTCCAGCTGCTTCTCCATGGGTAGAATAGAAACTCTTACTACGATTTATTCTAAAGGGCTTCATAAAATTATGCCAAAAGGAATAAACAAAAAATCGATTCATGGAGTTGCTCATATT
>JAQICO010000399.1 GCA_027858495.1 Spirochaetaceae bacterium | reverse complement strand
GATATAAGTCCTCGGGTGATGGATGTCGCTAAAAGAGATATCATTTGGCTAGATGAAAAGGAGCCTGTATTAAGAGCCATAGAAGAACTGGATGAAAAGACCATCAGCGTAATACCTATTTTCGGAGAAAATCATCAATTCCGCGGCATGGTAAGTATCCATGAAATTACCCGGTTTTTAATAAATGAAAATAGACAGGAACGACCGGAATATCACTTCTACATGGGGAATTTCCCAAGAGTTTTACCGGGTTATTTCTATCAACGCGGAGAGAATTTACAGTTTAAGGCACCTATTATGACAGGAGCCATGCCATTGGATATAAGTCTGCAACGCATGGAAAAGCTTGGATCACGCAAGCCTGTGTTGGTCTCCGGTTTACGTGAAGATCTTATCAAGGCTGCCTTGGATCAGGATTTTCCAGCCATTGTTTTAACCGGCTTAGAACAGGATCGACCCATTCCCCTAAATCTGGAAAATTATCATGGAACCATCTATATTTCAGCAACCGATACAGCTGAAACTCTAAGATTATTGAGACTCAGTACTCCTGTGATGGACATTATGGATGAAAATCCAGCCCGGTTTCAAAGTGATATAACCTTTGATGAAGCAAAGGCTACTCTTCTGCAATCCAGTATCCGAGGGATGCCAGTCTTCAGAGGCGAACATTTTGATGGTGTAGTAACCCGTCGATGCTTTATAGAACGTCCACGGCCAAAGCTTATATTGGTGGATCACAATGAACTAAGTCAAAGTGTATCAGGAGCGGATGCCGCACAAATCCTGGAAATCCAGGACCACCATCGTTTAGGAACTATCAGCACACGAGAACCGATATTTTGTTATTCGCGTCCCATTGGAAGTACCTGCTCCATAATCTATGGACATTATAAACAGCATGGAATTGTTCCGAATCCCAAAATCGCTGCTCTTTTATTAGCAGGATTAACTTCGGATACGGTGCAGCTTAAATCCCCCACTGCAACAGATGAAGACCATCAAATAGCCCAAGAACTTCAGGAGATAGCCAATTTGTCCATGGAAGAAATGGGAAAACGTATATTCTCTCATAGCAAAAATCTAAAAGAAAAGGATCCTCATAAAATGCTCTTTGAAGATTACAAAGAATATACCCAGGGGAAAGTGCATTTTGGAATAGGCCAGATCGAGATAAATGATTTTCAAGACTTACCTGAACTAAAGAAGTCCTTTCTCCATTGTCTTGAAGAGGAAAAAGAAAAAAGAAAAATAAATTGGTTGTTAATCCTATTTACCCATGTGATCGACGGAAACAGCCGGTTGCTGGTAAGTCCTTTTTCCCAGGCTGAAGAAAAGCTACCTTATAAACTATTGGAAGATCAATTTTATGATCTTCCTGGAATTTTATCTAGAAAAAAACAATTATTACCTGAGATTTTAAGAATTCTCGAAGAACTTGAAATCTGAGGGACATTGCACTAATATTAATATTATGAGTAAAAAATCCGCCATACTTTGCCTAGATGATGATGAATTGGTTCTAGTTGCTTTAGAGTATCAATTACAAAAGTATTATGGAGGTAGATTCATCTATGAATTTGCCCTTGATCCTCTGGAAGGATTGGATGTAATTTCTCAATTGAAGGACGAAAATACAACCCTTGCCCTGGTGATCAGCGATTGGTTAATGCCGGAGATGCGAGGAGATGAATTTTTAAGGAAAGTAGGTTTAAGTCATCCCAGATCAGCAAAAATATTGATTACAGGAAAGGCTGAAGAAAATAATATCCCCATGGAAGAATTGGGATTATCCAGTATTCTTTATAAACCATGGGATGAACAGGACCTTTTTACTCAAGTTGAAATAGCTCTTAAAACGGGGAATTAATAGTGTTCTTCAAAGATAAATGGGCTCTGATTACTGGCGGAGCAAAGCGGTTAGGCGCAGATATGGCCTTAGCCTTGGCAAATGAGGGCTGCAATATAATCTTACATTATTTTCATTCGGATAAAGAAGCTCTATCTACACAGCAAAAGATTCAGCAGTGTTCTGTCAGCTGTAAACTTATTAAAGCCGATTTATCCGACCAGGAACAACGAAAAATAATGCTGGATAAACTACTTATTCAGGAGCTTGATATTCTGGTCAATTCAGCTTCAATTTTTCCTGAAAACGATTTATGGAGTTGGAAGGACCAAGACCTGATGAATAATATGTCTTTACATGTCAGTGCCCCACGAGATCTGGCAAGCCTGTTTAAGCACAGTAAAAAGGAAGGATCCATTATTAATATGATAGATTGCAGAATTCAAGATTACGATTCCAACCATGTGGCTTATCATTTAAGTAAAAAGGCATTGCAGCAATTAACCCGCATGCTCGCCCTAGAACTAGCTCCTTGGGTAAGAGTGAATGCCATTGCTCCTGGATTAATACTTCCTCCCCCTGGTGAAAATCAGCAATACATGGATCAGCAAAAAAAGAGTAACCTTATGAACTAATCCGGAAAACCCGAAGAAATAATCCAAGCCATGATATTTCTTCTAAAAAGCAGTTTTATCACCGGACAAATTCTTTATGTTGATGGGGGCAGAAACATAAAAGGCTCCTTTTACGGTGGTTAACCATGGGTAAAAGAATAGCGGCGGTACACGATCTTTCTGGTTTTGGACGCTCCTCCTTAACCGTAGTAACTCCAATTTTATCCACCATGGGAATTCAGGTCTGTCCTCTTCCAACAGCCATTCTATCCACCCAGACAAGTGGATTTGAAAACTACCATTTTGTGGATTTAACCGAACATCTAAAACCCATAATAAGTCATTGGAAAGATGAAAAAATAACCTTCGATGGAATTTACACCGGTTTTTTAGGTTCATATAAACAGGTGAATATAATCCATGATTTCATTGATGAGTTTAAACAGGAAAACAGCCTTATAGTGGTTGACCCGGTGATGGGAGATGATGGTGAGCTTTACGGCCCCTATACTATGAACCTGGTAACTTCAATGAAAGACCTAATTATCCAGGCCGATTTAATCACCCCGAATTATACCGAGGCGGCCTTTCTACTGGATAAAGATCCCAAAAGCCCGCCCCCTAAATTAGAAGAAATAAAGCATTGGCTAAAAACACTAAGTATGATGGGACCAAGAAGAGTGGTAATCAGCAGTGTGCCTCACCGGGGGAATACAGCTCAAATTTGCGCCTACGACCGCCTTGAGGACCGTTATTGGAAATGTGAAACCCAATGGCTTCCGGCCAGTTATCCTGGTACTGGAGATATGCTGGCTAGTGTACTTACTGGATCACTTTTACAAGGAGAAAGTTTATCCATAGCCATGGATAGAGCCGTAGGTTTTATACTACATGCCATCAGATCTACCTACGATAAAGGTCTGCCCCAAAGAGAGGGTGTTTTGCTAGAAAAATCCCTGGGTGTACTTTTTCAACCCGCCATTTGCAAAACCCGGATAATGAATTAAAATATTTATAGTTAGTATACATGAAGTAAAAATTTTATCTAAGGATGAGTGGAATGAAAAGAAAGAATGTCGCCTATCTGATGGCTTTGATAATAATTGTAGTTAGCAATATTACCTTTTTGGGTTTACTGCATTATTTTAAGCAACTTACTCCTTCACAAATAATGGGAACAACCCTAACAAACCCCTTTTATTTATCTTTTTTTGTAGCTTTTTTGGCAATTGAGTTAGTGTTACTTATGAGGATGGATAAAAAAATCCAATGCCAATATAAAAAAGAACATTGTAATGAGGAACAAAACAACCTCGAAGATCTTCAAAAAAGTATTGTAAAATTCCCTAG
>JAQICO010000440.1 GCA_027858495.1 Spirochaetaceae bacterium | reverse complement strand
CGATCCTTTTCCTAAACTAACCAATAGAAAGGGCTACATAATCGGTGGAAAAATCATCAAAGAAAAAA
Source organism: Spirochaetaceae bacterium (assembly GCA_027858495.1). GTDB lineage: Bacteria > Spirochaetota > Spirochaetia > DSM-2461 > DSM-2461 > JAQICO01. The sequence goes on along the minus strand of JAQICO010000440.1, from coordinate 2,324 downwards.
TACCCAATATGCTTGGAAAGAGTGTTATACGAATTAATCAGAGAAATACTTCGTTAAATACCCAAGAGCTGGATACAGCTGTCCTTACATTATCCCATTGGATCAATGCTTCCAGAGCTGAATGACCAAAGACTAAATATCACAGTACCTCTAAAGAAATAATTGGCTCACTGCTTCCTGGGGCTTTTTATCTTTATTCAAAATATCATAAACCGATTGAATCAACGGTAATTTCAGGTTGTATTTTTCTTTTAGCTGCTTAGCGTAACCTGCGGCAAAAACTCCCTCGGGAAGGTAGGGGATTTCTTGGATATGATCCAAAAGATCTTGAAGATTTTTATACTTGTCAATGATTCCTTTTAAAACAATATCCCTGCCGAAACGGCGGTTTCTTCCATAGATGGATCGACAGGTTACATCCAGGTCTCCCACACCGGCAATGGAGCTGAAGGTTTCCGCATGGGTTGCTCCCATGGCCATTCCAAGGATTTGTATTTCATTTAATCCCGCTGCAAAAAGCAAGGATTCTGTATTATCTCCAACCCATTGGGATTCTTGATCTTTCATGGCATCCAACATTCCAAAGGCAATGGCAACGACATTTTTTAGTGCAGCACAGGTTTGTACTCCCACGATATCCAGCGATGAAAAAACCTTTACACGGTCTCCGCTGAGTAATTCTCTAAAAAGAATGGAATTTTTAGGGTTTTGACAGGCACTGATAAGTCCGGTCAGTTTTCTCCGGGCAACTTCCTCGGCATGGCTGGGGCCTGAAATATAGACCACGTTGCCCTTGTATCGTCCCGGTAGGTAATCTTCCAGGGATTGCACAATAAACCCCGGTCCCTTCTCTGTATCGATAAAACCCTTAGCTATGGTGGCAATAATGCATTTCCCTTCACGAATTTCCGGTGCGTTTAATATTTGTTTCGCTACATTTATAGTGAAAAGAGAAGGGGTCGCAAGGATCAGGAAATCCGCTTCATCTACCGCTTCATTTAGGTCTGTGGTGGCCAGGATTTTTTCATGTAAAGTAACATCGGGTAAAAAAAGTCCATTAATATGTTCTTTATTAATTTGTTCTGCTGCTTTTTTATCGAAACTCCAGAGTTTAACCTGATGCCCATTTTTTGCCGTTATTTGTGCTAGGGCTGTACCAAAGGCTCCGGCACCTATAATAGCTACTTTTTTATTTTCCATGTAAATTCCTCATTATAGATTGCTTCGATTTAACGATAGCTTAAACCATAGACCAGAGGAGTGTCCAGCATCAACATATCAAATAAATTTATGGTAAACACCACGTTTTGCCCATCTAACTTTTCTCCATTGTCCACATCAATTATTTCACCATCCACCTGAACGGAGAATTGAATATTTGAAAGGTCTAAAGATTCCAAAGCAGAGTCCTGAGACTCCGCGTAACCAGCAAAGGGATACAATAACATTTCTTTGAATTCATCCCTGGTTAATCCGGCACTTCCCTGGGGGCCCATATACGAAATGGAAGGATCTAAGAGCATGGGAATCATTTCTTCCAATTGGCTCCAATTTTCTCGGTTGATGGTTATGGTCAGGTGTTTAATTCCATTTTGAATGGACCAATTAATCAGCCCCCCTGTGGTTCCTGTTAAAAGATCAATCCTTGTAAATTGTACATGGCTTGAAAAACCATTATCCATTGATTCTATCTGGCTGCTTTGTAACGTAGGATTTAAGACCAAGTCATCTTTAATTTCTTGAAGGAACATTTCCTGGTCAAAAATATCAAAGAAGAATTCCTGAAAAAAATTCACCAGCACAATTTCGGTATCCATAGTCCCTGAACCATTCTGCTCCAGATAAAGTTTATTATTTACCTGGCAGGAAAAAAAAACCATCAGGGAAAGTAACAACGCCGCAATATATTTCATCTTGTCTCCTGTGCTTAATATATCTTTATTCTTAAACATATTCCATTTCCAGGGCCATGATTTTATCCACCCTGCGCTGATGCCTATCTCCGCCAAATCGGCTATCCAAAAATTCTTGAATCATCTCTTCGGGGGGTTCTTTATAGGTCATTCTACCCCCCAGGGCTAAAAAGTTGGCGTCGTTATGTTCTTTTGCCATTTTCGCTGCGAATTTATCCTGTATTAGTGCACATCGTATTCCCTTGATTTTATTGGCCGCCATGGATATCCCGATTCCGGTTCCACAAAGAACTATTCCCAAAAGATAACCACCCTTGAGAAATTCCTCACAGGCCATCTGGGCCATATCTGGATAATCCACCGATTCTTCAGCGGACACACCAAAATCTATAATTTCATATCCCTTATTAC
>JAQICO010000077.1 GCA_027858495.1 Spirochaetaceae bacterium | reverse complement strand
GCGGTATAGACAGATGCCTCTCGCGAAGCTACGGGCATGGAAGAGGTGTTACAAATGATAATAGTTCGGTCCATGAGAGATTTTCCGGTTTTGGGATCGGTTAACTCTGGGAACTCCTTCAAGGTTTCCACAACCTCACCAGCCCGTTCTCCACAGGCGGCAACAATAACCACGTCCACATCGGCATTTTTACTGGTAACCTGTTGTAATACGGTTTTACCAGCACCAAAGGGGCCGGGGATACAATAGGTTCCTCCCTTCGCCACGGGTAGAAAGGTGTCTACAAGCCGAACCTTGGTAATCATAGGTTCTGTGGGTTTTAGACGCTCGGCATAACAGTTTATAGGCCGCTTAACTGGCCATTGGAACATCATGGAAACGGGAAAATCCTTACCCTTGCTATCGCTAAGAACTGCCATTTCCTGCTCCACAGTGTATGACCCTGCTTTTGTTATTGATTTAAGGGTATAACTATCCCGCATATTAAAGGGAACCATTATTTTATGTTCAAAGGGACCTTCTGGAACGGTTCCCAAGATATCCCCAGGTTGAACTTTATCACCAACTTTAGCAATGGGTGTAAATTTCCATTGAGTTTTTCGGGGTAGGGCATCGATATAGATACCCCTTTCTAAAAAGAAACCCGCCTTTTCAGCTAACTCGGGTAAGGGGTTCTGCAATCCGTCATATACCTGGCCCAACAATCCGGGGCCAAGTTCAACGGCTAACATCTCCTTGGAGAATTCAACCCCATCGCCCACTCCAATACCCTTGGTTATTTCAAAAACCTGCATTTGGGCTTCTTCGCCTAAAATACGAATCACCTCAGATTTCAGTTTGGCACCTTCCCTGGTGACCACATAACCTACTTCATTCATTATGACATCACCTTGAAGCTTTACGTTTACCATATTACCGCTGACGCCAACTACCGTTCCCCGATTATTCATTGATTCACCTCATTGTTTTCGCTACTGTTCTCATGGATTTCTAGGATTTCTTTATAGAGTTCTTTATAGCGCTGAAATCCCTCTTCCTTTTGGAAAAGCTCCATTCTTTCTAATATTTGATACTGTAGATACCAGGCCTGAATATTTTCCACTCCAAAACAACGGTCCACCCTTCTCAACCCGTCTATATAAATCCAGCGCTGATTAGCAAGAAATTGTTCTGCTTTCAATGGATTATTCTGTCTCAAAGCATGTGAGGCTATATCTTCCACCTCTCCTAGCATTCCCTCATCCCGCAAAAAGGCTGTTCCATCGATGTTTTGTTCCTTGGCCCTGGCTTTCACCAAGGCATTTCTAAGGGCTTTTTCCCAAGTCCAATACTCCAATGCGACCCCTTCTAAAAGACTCTCATCCTGGGGTATTCCTAGGGTGGTATTTTGAACAGCCTGAAAATCTTGTGGAGTTAATGTGCTTTCACAAAGCTGTAGAAAGAAGTCCCTACCAAAGGGTGTTTTTTGCTGGAGTAATAGAGTAGGCAGCGATGCAGTTGTATAATAATAGGCCATTGCCACGATTTACTCCTATTGATTTAGTATTTCTTGAAGCTGTTGATTCAGATATCTGGAAATCATTTTGCTGAGTTCGTCATCGGAAAAATCATAGAACATCTTACCGTCTTTACTGCTCACCCTAAAGCCCGAATCCAGATCCTCAAAGGGTTTTATTTCCAAACCTTTTTTCATCTCCGAAGCCAATTTAGAAAACAAATCCTTTTCCAAGGCTTGATACTGTTCTTTAGGCAGGAGTACATCCAGCTGAGAAACATCGCCCTTGGACCAGTTTTTCATTACTTGTTCCAATGAATTAGCCAGGGATTGACCCTTTAATGCCTGAGATACCTCTGCTGAAACGATTGTATTTAACAGATTTTCCACTTTTTTCCGCAGTTCTATCAGTAAATTACGGGAAGCCTGACTAAGGGCTTCCTTTCCACTGGATTCTGCTCTTAGGGCATCCTTTTGAGCCTTTATTCGTATTCCTTCAGCTTCTTTATTGGCGTCTTCAATAATATCTTGCGCTTTGCTTTGAGCCTCTGTAACTATGACAGCAGCCTGATCTTCAGCAGTTTTCACTCCATCGATTTTGATTTTTTCAATCAATTCTTTTAACTGGGCGTCCATGGATTAACCTCTATATTCCGTAGTATTTATATTCGAAGGGACCCAATGTCCATTAAAAGGATAAAAGGCCCCACTTTATTCTAGTAAAAAAAAAAATATAAATCAAACCCTTTTTATAATGCACCTAAAGATAGATCGCCATAAATTTTCAAAGAGTTTCTATCTTTTTCAACTTCAAGCTTTCTTCCGGGAAAATACTTGGGCAATAGTTTTTCAATTTTCCTTTCCACTTCCCCTTCTATTTTATTTTTAATATCTACAGGTACATGCTCAAGGGTAGACATGTGGATTTCCACCACATAACCCTTACCCATTTTTGAACCATACCCTGCGGAATAACTAACTCCTACATTAAACAAACCATCCATCTCCTTATTGGCTGTGCTATGACGGGGCATACGATTGGGATGAAGGGTATAATCCGTACCATAATGATTTTCCAGATAATCGTCAATTTCATCAAAGAGGGATTTCATTTTATTATCCCATTCAATCATTTTTGCATGTTTAATCATTTACCACTCCAGGTTTATTTCACGTCCGCCTTCAACAAAATCCATATAGGTAAAAACTAAAGCTAATATGTTTTCTTCGGGATTATACTGCCCCTCACTGTAGGATTGAAGGATTTCAACCGGACGTATATTCAATTCTATGCGTTCAGGAGGAAGAAGAACATTTTCTTCAATCCCTGACAAATACTCCAGAGGCAGTAGGGTCAATGTCAAAGAATTGTCGTCCAACGCCACCTGCAGGGGAAAAAGATCAGAAATATTGTCCCCATTAAGATTTTGGATGGCTAAGCTGCATTGGTTTCCCTCCCACTGTTCTTCCATCTGAAAATCGCCATTGCTGCCTTGGGGTAGATTTTGCTGCCAGGTTTCCCATTGCAACGAATTCATGGGCAAAGGAATAAGTGATTGGACTTCCTGGGCCATCTGCAGCTCTTCCACCACTGGCGAATAGGTATATTCCAACTCAATATCCATCAAATTGTTCTGCTTCAAAATCAAATTGCCCTGTAAATCCAGACAAGATATAAATAATAGAGACAGTAGCAGACTAAAGGGTTTCCAGATCTTCCAAAATCCGCAGATAACTTTCGTAGCGGTCATGGTGAATTTTTTCCTCCTTTAAGGCTTGAGTGACTGCACAATTAGGTTCACTACGGTGAAGGCATCCGCGAAAACCGCAATGTTCTTTATAATCGGAAAAATCTCTGAAATATTCACCCAGTTCCCCCGGTTCAATACCCCATAAAAAAATCTGCCTGATCCCAGGCGTATCAATGATGCGGCCTCCGTCCTTCCGGTCCACCATGATTGAAAAATTGGTAGTGTGCTTCCCCCGGTTATGTTTTGTCGAAAGTTCTGCTGTTTTTAGGTTAATACCAGGCTCGAGAAGGTTAAGCAGTGTGCTTTTTCCTACACCGGACTGACCAAATACAGCGACTTGTTTATCCTTGATTAAGCCATTCAATTGATCTATCCCCTGCTGAGTTACTGCTGAAGTAAAAAGAACCTGATACCCCATGGCTTTATAAGCATCCAAACGCTGGGTCATCCCCTCACTGCAGGATTGATCGGATTTATTTACCACAATCACCGGTTCAACACCACCCCATTCTGCCGATATCATCACACGATCCAAAAATCGGGGACGAAAGGGAGGTTCATCGGGACTGGTAAAACATAAAAGCAGATCTATATTCACAGCAATGGTCTGGGGAGAACGGCCCTTTTGATTATATCGAAGAAAGCGGTTTTTTCGTTCAAGACGTTGATCGATCAATCCTGTTGTGGAGTCGTGGGTATCCTGCTGAAAGACCACCTGATCTCCCACCGCCAGTGGGTTATACTCCTCACGGCTTTTACCCAGGGTTTTTCCCTTAATACGGCAAAGGAATTCCCTGTCTTCAGAATCTTTCACCCTGTAGATATTATTAATACCTGAATAAATGATCCCCTGCATTAAATGATTCCCCCATAGTGCATTTCAAAGGCCTGGGCTATTTGTTTGTAATAACCATCTTCTTTTTCAGCAGTCACATACATGGTATCTTTTTCCTTATTTATAGAAGCACTATCCATTTCCCCTTCAGCATTATTCTCATGGTCCAACAACCGTTCGATCAGACGGCCCACCCCTTCCCTGGAATCCACAGGAACAATTTTTCCCTTGGAAAGAGTGGATATCAAATGATCAAAGAAGGTAAAATGGGTACAGCCCAGAACCAAATGATCGATTCCTTCTTTTAGCATTTCATCAATATAGGGTTTCAAAAGAATATCAAGCTGTTTAAAATCCCTAGAAAGTAAATTTTTTTCAACATAATCCACCAGTTCGGTAGCACCATGACAACTGACCTGACAATTTGAAGCAAAGGAGTCTATAAGGTTTTTAAGATAATCGGTTTTGATGGTTGTCTTTGTTGCTAAAATACCAACCCTGCCCGTGGAACTTAAACTGGCGGCCAATTTTATAGCAGGAACCACTCCCACCACAGGAATATCCATATGCTCTCTTAATTCCTGCAGAGCAGAAACCGACGCACTGTTGCAAGCCACCACCAGTATGGAGGGGTTCTCCTTTTTTTTAAGCTTCTTGGACTGGCTTACCAATATAGAACTTATCTCTTCAGAGCCACGAATCCCGTAGGGGAAATGAGCATGATCTGCCAAATATACAAGTCTTTTCTCAGGACGATGATTTCTTAACCATAAGAGATAGGGTAATCCCCCTACTCCGGAATCGATAAAGGCTATGGGACGTTGTTTTTTTGCCGCCAAATTAAAGACTCCTACAGTTAAAGGTACCTGGGTTTAACATGATGGTCATTCTACCCTAAGAAACTTGGCGCTTCAATGACTCTATAAAGCTTTTTTATGAATTAGATCCTGGAAAAACGGCCCCACTCTAAAATGCCTTTTAGTTTTGTTTTGAAAAATAAAATATCCCTTGTTGCAGCAGTGCTTTTCCACTATGATTTGAACATGATCAAGGGCAGCTTAAGGGATATAACAGAAACGCAACACTCTTTGGACAGAGATTTTTCATCCATTGTGGTGGAAAATACACGTTGGGAAAATAAAATCATAGAACATTGCAGATTTTCAAAGGGCAGTTTTACAGAAGTGGAATTCAAAAACTGCCAATTTAAACAATGTTTTATGGATTTTTCCAGCTTTAAGAACTGCCGGTTTGAAGACTGCAGAATGACTCTTTCCATATTGGCCTGCTCTCAATTGGAAAACTGTCATTTTATTGGCTGTGATTTAATCAGTGTCAATTTTAACGGAATAACCTTTATTTCGGGCAGTTTTGAAGAATCGGATTTATATTATTCTCGTTATGTAAAAGCCACCATTCAAGATAGCCGTTTTTACGATTGCAATCTTAAAAGAGTGGATTTCCATCATTCCATAAGGGAAAACTGCAGTTTTAAAAGCTGCAATATTCAAGATGCCTATATAGGGAGTGAAAACTCATGATGATACATTGTCATTTTGCTGTGGTAGGTTTAAGCAATAGTTATCTCATCGGCCCCAAGGGAGGAGGAGATGCAATGCTCATCGATCCGAGCCGTTTCGATATCCCCCTTTTGAATATGATAGAGGATAACCATTATTATATACGCTGGGTGCTTGTCACCCACAACCATGAAAATCATATCAGAGGATTAAAAACCCTGCTAAAGATATACGATGCCAAGGTTTATGGTGCGGCAGATGAAATCTCCGGTGTGCCGACTCAACGACTCCATGATTCGCAGCCCCTGGAGCTGCCCAATGTCACTGTAATGCCCTTGGAAATCCGGGGACATTCTTCAGACTGCCTTGTTTATAAAATAGAAAATGATTTATTTACAGGAGATATTCTTTCTGCAGGCAGATTGGGTTCCACCAATTCAGCCTGGGCCAGGGCAAACATGGTGAAGGATTTGAAGGATAAGATATTTTCTCTGCCACCGGAAAGTCAAATATATCCCGGTCATGGTCCACCGTCCTCCTTAGAAATAGAGAATATCACCAACGGAGACTTAAGAGGCGACGGTGTAATACCTGAAGAAAGTAATTTGTCCAATTTTATGCTTTAAAGATCATATATTTTTTAAGATTAAATGGATGTTACAGTCTTTGGTTTTGATCTAAAAACTCTATGAAAGTGGTCATATGTTTGGGCATGGGTGCCTCGAATTGCTTTTTTTCCTGCTGGCCGGGAAGTTGAATGGCCAATTTCCAAGAGTGCAGCATCAATGAGATATCCCCAAGCCGGCTGTCTTTACGGCTGTAAATACTATCCCCTACAACGGGACATCCTAAACTGGTCATATGAACACGGATCTGATGGGTCCGGCCAGTTTCAATATCTATTTCCACCAAAGAATAGTCCTTCCATCTTTTCATCACACGGTAATGACTGAGAGACCATTTTCCATGACTTGGATTCAGGGTGAATTTTTTTCTGTTTTTAGGGTCCCTGGCTATATATCCCTGAATATCACCCACAGGTGCAATGGGACATCCACGGATAACAGCCAGATAGGTTTTATCGGTCTCACGCTCTCTGAACTGTTCACTCAAAAACTCAAGGGCCGCCGTATTCCGTGCGGTAATAATTACCCCGGAGGTATCTTTATCAAGACGGTGTACAATTCCAGGGCGCCCTTCAGAGAGTACCAGATCCTGACTACAGTTTCTATTATGGTGAAGCAGCCCCTGAACCAGGGTGCCGGTCCAATTGCCCAAGGCAGGATGAACAACCATTCCTGTTCTTTTATTCACCACCACCACTTGTTGATCTTCATAGAGAATATCCAGGTCCATGGCCTCAGGAATTAGATCCATGGTTGGCTCGTCTTCCCATTCTAAGGAAATAACCATACCATTTTTCACTTTTTTTGAGAGTTTCATAGAACTGTTTTTATTAAAGGCCTGCAGATTACGGGCCTTTATTTGTCCGCGGGTTAAAAGTTCAGCATTGGCCACATAGCGGTCAAGCCTTTCTTCCCCCCCCTCAGGAAGCTCTACAGTTATTTCAATTTTCATTGTTATTCTCAATTTTACCTAGGATATAGTCGCTTAAAGTTATTAAACCCGAGAGGGAAAGTGTAATCATCATTTTCTGCTGTGTGTGGTAGTTATCACTATAACTCACATTGCTGCCTGTGGAGTCTTCCATGGCACCCATAATGTTGTCGTAGGCTAAATTGGTTAACATATAAACCAGAGGTATAGAACCAATAAGAATAATTTCTCCGCGTCTTAAATCCAAAGCCCATTGAGAAAAGTCCTCATCTTCATAGGGCTCCGGGACAGGTACCACCGGCTGGGTTGAGTCTAGAGTGGTACAGCTAAAAAGAAACATAAAGGCCAATATTATTAGAATTATCCTTTTCATTTACTATCCCCTGCTCCCAAAAATTGCGGTTCCAATACGGACAATGGTAGCTCCTTCCTCTATGGCAATAATAAAATCGTTGCTCATCCCCATGGATAAGTGTTGAAAAGCCGATGAAAATCGGCTTGCCGCTTCGTCACGAATCTCTCTACACCAAGAAAATACACCACGTAGAACCCCTTCATCTTGAACCCAGGGCGCCATAGTCATAAATCCCTGAATATCCAGATGATCCAAGGTCATCATTTCTTCCAGGTCCCCAAAAAGGCTTTCCTGATTATAATAACCTTCCTTGGAATTTTCTCCAGAACAGTTTAATTCAATCAATATTGGCTGAACCAAATCTGCATCCCTATTAAATTGATGAAGTTTGCGGGCCAGTTTCAGGGAATCCAAAGAATGGATAAGACGAAACTGCCCCACCGTAGATGCCGCTTTATTGCTCTGAAGATGGCCGATAAAATCCAACGATATATCCTCAGGGAGGGCTAACCGTTTTTCTCTGGCTTCCTGAATACGGTTTTCTCCAAAGATATTTTCACCATATTTATGGGCTTGAAGGATACTCTCCAAAGGCTTTCTCTTGCTTACCGGTAATAATTCCACATCCTGGGCACTACGTCCTGAAGCAAGAGCGGCCTTTTCTATCTGTTGATGTAATTCCTTCAGAGCCTCTTGCATGACTATTGTACCTGGGCGATCAACCCTTGAACTTTATCTTTAACGCCCTGCAGTTTTTCTGCGGTTTGTTTTTTTGCTTCTTCAAGATTATCAAAACTATCCACACAGCATGAGGCATAAAATTTAATTTTTGGTTCCGTTCCAGAAGGCCTTGCGGTTACCAAGGAACCGTCTTCCATTAAAAACTGCAGTACATTGGAGCTGGGTAATGGAATATTCTTTTCCTTTTTTCCGTCAGCCATGGTTAAGGTACTCCCATCCCGATAATCAAGCAATTTAGCCACCTTCAACATCCCAAAGGAATGAGGGGGATTATCACGGAGATTTTTCATCAACTGATCCATCACAGCAGCACCCTTCATACCTTCAAAGTATTGGGAGATCAGCAACTCTTCAAAATATCCATGGGTACTGTAGATTTCCTTCAGGTGATCTAATATAGATCTGCCCTGAGCTACATTCCAAAGGGCCATCTCAGCGGTCATGGTTGCTGCAGAAACAGCATCTTTATCTCGGACTGCTGTACCCACTAAAAAACCGTAACTTTCTTCGCCACCAAAGAGATATTCAAAATTCCCCTTCTCTTCGAATTCGTGGATTTTTTCACCAATATATTTAAACCCAGTGAGAACCTTGAAGGTTTCTGCACCGTAAGATTTGGCGATACGAATCTGCAAATCTGTAGTTACGATGGTATTAACAAAGGCTGAATTCACGGGTAACGTTCCCAGCTCTTTTCGTGTTTTAAAAATATAATCGGCCAAAAGAGCCCCGAGCTGATTACCAGAGATAAGAACCCATTGATCTCCATCGGGCACGGCAATACCCAGGCGGTCTGAATCAGGATCGGTGCCCATGACTAAATCGGCCTTCTGCTTCTTGGCGTATTGCAAAGAAAGATCCATGGCAGGAGCTATTTCAGGATTGGGAAAAGCTACCGTAGAAAAATCTCCATCGGGCTCAGCCTGTTCGGGAACGGTAAAAACTTCAATTCCCATTTCTGATAAACTGCGTTCCACGGGCATTCGGCCCGCACCATGAAGGGGCGTATATACAATCTTAAGATCTTTTCCCCGCTGTTTTATCAATTCGGGCCTCAGGGCTTGAGACTTGACCATATCGATATAGGGTTTATCCACCAGTTCATCCATAAGAACCACCATACCTGCGGATTTTGCCTCTTCAAAACCTACAAGCTGAGGGACCTGATCTACGGCACGTACTTCTTGAATTATCCCAGTATCGTGGGGAGGCGTTACCTGTGCACCATCGTCCCAAAAAACTTTATATCCGTTATATTTTGCGGGATTATGGCTTGCGGTGACCATGATGCCTGCGCAAGCCGAAAGATGACGTACAGCAAAGGACAGTTCAGGAGTGGGTCTTAAAGAGGTAAATAGAAATACCTTTATGCCCTTGGTTGCCAATACCCTGGCTGCTGTTTCTGCGAATAAATCAGAAAAGTTCCTGCAGTCAAAGGAAATACAGACCGTTTGTTTATCCACTGGGACATTTTTACTTATATAAAGTGCAAGCCCTTCAGTGGCCTTGGCGACTGTATAGGGATTCATTCGATTATAACCGCCACCGATAACTCCACGAAGTCCACCGGTGCCAAAATCCAACTCCTTGTAAAAACGATCTTCAAGATCATCCCAAAGGTTGTTCTTCAATGAATTTTCCACTTCTATATGGAATTTTTCATAACTTTCTACTGATAAATAATGCTCTGCGGCACTGCGAATTTCTTCTTGGGTCACGATTGCCTCCGAAATTATGTGAATTGAATTATAACCTTTGATAAAAAAAAGTAAATATCCCCTGGGCCTACAGATTGCGGGTTTTGAACTTTTTACGATAAAACAACCTATTAAAAAGTTAAAAAAGACCAACACGGAGGCTTTTGAGAACTATTATAGTAAACTTTGTGCTGATCGCTGGGCTCTATTGAAAAATCCATTATTACAGGATTCCAAGGAAGGCGGACCTATCTATAATTGCCCCATAAAAAAAACGGTCCGCCAAAAAACTACAGACGTCCCTTAACCTTAATACGCTCCATTGCCCAGCGGGTGAATCTGCGGACCCGTGGATCGGGATCTTCTTCCAGTTCTTTAAGCAATTGACTGCCCTCTTTGCTGTTTAATTTTTCCAGAGCTCGTGTAACACTTACCCGTACTTCATCATCTGGATCTTTCGATGCCAATACGATGGCCTTAAAGGAGCCCCGGGTTCCAACCAGTGAGAGCAACTTTGCGGTCCGACGCCTAACCCTTGGGTCCCTGTCAGATAACCGTTTATGCAGGCTTTCGACATAGCCTGATTTTTCCATGATGCTCACCAAAAACTCTTGAAGACTGGTTACTTCTTCGGTGAGAAGAGTGGTTAGAAGTTCTTCAATTTTTTCGCCCATCAAAACGAAGGACTTGACAAGTTTATCTTTTAAAACAGGACTGGCATCCCTAAAATGCTCCACCAACTGCAAAACGTATTCCCGGTCTGTTCTTTGGGCCAACTCTTCGATGAGAAATTCCTCGTAATCCTTCTGATGTTCAAGGAAATCCATAAGGGGATCCAGTCCCTGGGTGTTTTTCCCAAGAATCAAGGCTGTAATAATGGATTCTTTTACAGGCCGGACTTCGTCTTCATTTTCTAAGACCAGTTGAAGCTGCTCAATGGCTTTTTCTTCACCCAAATCTGCAAATATTTTTGCAGAGCTTATTCGAACTCTAGGAACGGGGTCTTTAAGTAAGAGAAGATGCGTTTTACTGCTTTTCAGTAAACCAAGTTGACTCATTTTATAAGTTGCAGCCACCCGAACATCGGCAAAACTATCCTTTAATGATTCCTCTATTTTATCGCTATGCTCTTTGGCAACCTTTTCAGGTAATACAACGATTAAAGATGCCCGGACTGTAGCATCTGTTCCTTTTAATAGATAATCCACCTTCTTCTTAAATTCCTTTTGAGGGAACAGAGCTATTTTTTCTTCAATTTCAAGGAGGTCCTCAAAATTGAGCAGCGGTAAATTCTCCAGTATGGTTTGCAGGGTATAAGACTGATTTAAATGGACTAATATTTTTAAACTGTCCTGCTTGATTAACAGGGGAATATTAGGCTCTGTTATAAAATGATACAATTCATCCATCAATAAAGAGGGTTCAAATTCCTGTAATCTCTCTATTAAAAGATCTCTACGGGGAAATTTTTCATCGATGTAATTATTCAGAAGCTGCTGCTTGAAGGAATAATTCTGCGTCTCAGGTATAGATTGTAGCAAAAGAGTGAGCAATTCACTGTCTGCTTTATATTTTTCAATTTCTTTACATTTGTACTGTTGGGACGTTTCATTACCCCGTCGATCAATGGCCTTCAGGGTATTTTCATAGATCTCCCAGGAATAATCACTACTTCTGGGGTTTTTTTCAAAAGCTTTTTTGGCCAATAAATCTAGCCAATAGGGATTTCCCCTGTCAATCAGGATTCTAGAAGCCAGAAGCAGCGATCCTTCGGTATCCCAGGCTGATTTAGCTTCAAAAAAGTCATCGGACCCAAGATCAAGAGCTCTCTGTAAAATATTCTGATTTCTGGACATGTCCTCTTGATCGGAACATTTTACATTTTCAAAAAGTCCCCTGAGAATTCCTGTCCGGTTCAGAAAAAGCATGGCCATTTGAGCAAGACTATCATCCTCTTCCTGCAACGTTCTTAAAGCAAGATCCTTGTCCTTGTCTGACTCTTGATTAAGAAGGCTCAAAATATGGTGCAACTGATGATGTTCTAATTCCTGGGGATCTACCTTATATAGATCCTTGAACTCTCCATATATTCTGTTTTTTGCGGTATTCCTTGCCGGATAAAAGGGATCATCCAATAAAACATCTCTCAATACCAAATAAAAGCGTTCCCTCTCTTGGGTCTGCATTTTTTTTACCAATAAAATTCTTACTTTGGGATGTACATCGCTAAGACCTTCCCAAAGACTGCGCTGAGCCTTTTCATCTTGACTATGAATCAATAAATTATATGCAAAAAATCGATTTTCCCAATGGGGACTTCCTGTTAAGTCCCTTAGAGAATAAAGACTTCCCTTTAAGAAGGGTTTGGCCTTTGAACCATCAAAATCACGCCCGTGACAACTTTTCGCCAGTCGCTCTATCAAATACATATCATCCTCACCCTGAAGGTAGGGATAGTATGCATCCATCAGCTTTGGTCTCTCCAGGGCGGCTAAAAAACAATCAAAATGAAATTGATCGGCTCCATAATTCATCAGTAAATGCAACCATTTAAGTTGGTTTTTTTCCATGAGTCGGTCTAACCAAGCATCACCAATCTCTATATTTTGTTGAAAAAGCTGAGGATCCTTTTTTAACAGGTGTATGACCATGGAATTATATTTAATAATCCATTTGGTATTACCAATACCCTTGGCATGTTGAATTTCCCGGGAGAGTTTTGCCCTTCGAAATAGGCCGATAACAATTAAAACAAGCAGAAAGAATACAATCACTCCACCGGCAATAAAAAAATACAACCTATATTGATTAAACAGATCCATCAACATTATTAACTCCTTTAATAAAGAAATGCCTATTTCCTACCCACCACATTATATATCTGTAGGGGTTTTGCTTTACCCTTTACCATTACTGGCTTTCTCTTATCCACTATAAAACGATCGCCAATTAAATCCCGGGTTTGCTGGGTAATAATGATTTCCCCCGAGGTTGAAACCCCTTCAAGTCGTGCCGCGATATTTACGGTATCACCGATTACAGAATAGTCCATACGCTGATTTCCTCCAATGTTTCCTGCCACCAGCGATCCAGTATGCATGCCTATGGCAATCATTAAAGACTCTGCTTCCCCCTTGAAGAAATTTCGAGTGGGAGATTTAACCAATTCCTGTAGACTCAAGGCACAATCCACCGCATTGAAGGCATCCTGTTCTTCGGAGACCATGGGGACACCCCAGGCCGCCATTATACAATCACCGATAAATTTATCGATGTAACCCCGTTTCTGAAGAATTATATCCACAGCCTCATTGAAGAATTCATTTAATACTCCCAAAATATATTCAGGTTCCTTTCCTTCGGAAAAAGCTGTATATCCACAAATATCAGCAAAGAATATGGTGGCTCGTTTCTTATCCCCGCCAAGATGAACGGAATCGGGAGACATGGAAAGTGTTTTTATAATATCTGCCGACAAATAACGTGAAAATACATCTTTGATAAGTCGGCGATCTTCCTTTACCTTGGTCACTTCTTTGGCCATTTCTCTTTCAGCAGTCTGATCGGAGAAGATCATTACATGACCGTTATTTTCTCCTTTTGAATCTTCCAATGGTGAAAAATTCAAGGAATAATCGATTTCACCGTTCTCTCCGTTAAAGATACCCTCAACACCCAATAGAGTATTTTTTTTACTGTGAGCCGATTTAAGACGGGTAATAGTTTTTTTCTCCATTTTTTCTTTTAAAAACTCGTGGAAGGGTAAACCGATTTGGGAATCATTAAAACCCATTTTCTCATGGGCCATTTTGTTAAAGTAACGAATGGTCCCTTCTTTATCCACTGTTACAAGAAGATTAGACATGGAACTGAAGATGCTTTCCTGATATTTTTTAAGGGCTTCAATCTCTTCTAAGTATTTTTTTAGCTCATCGTGGGTTTTTGAATTGTGCATCAACCCCGAGGCCATCTTATTCACACCTTCTAAAAACTGTAGTTTTTCATTGTTAAAGAAATCTCTTTTCCTTGTGTTAATTAACAGAAAACCAAAAAAAAATTCGCCGGACACCAATGGTAAGGCTGCGGCACTTTTCATAGCATCGTGAATAAATAATTCTGAAAAGAAATTTTCTCTGTAGTCCGAAGATATGACCACCTCCTTGCAGTCCATAAGAAACTGCACCAGAGGGCTCTCTCTTGAAAAATCCAAGGGGATTTTATCTCTACCACGACTGTATACCAAGGGACAATGACCTTCCGTAAGAAGATACATAGCGGCGATATCGGCTCCGGTATTATCCAAGGCCTGTTCTGTCACTCTTGATATCAATTGTTTAAAATCCATAGTTCCCGACAGAAGATAGGCAGTGTGAACCACCCTCTCAATCAATGGACGCTCTCTGGACATGGGTTACTCCTCGTTTGATAATACAACTATACTAGAGTAATCCGCAAAAATCAAAGATTTTAAACCTTAGCTATCAATAAGATAAAAAATTAACTAGGACTGTACTTATAGAGACTACTGGGACTGCGGAAGGGAATACCCTGATCATCTAAAATGATAATATCCATCTGTGTAGGAACCTCAACCACAGGGTATTTTCTATGAATGGAAACACGACCAGCAGCCTGAAGATAGGGATTCTCCAACTCCTCAAAGAAACCCGGCTGACGATTTTCCTGAATTTTATCGCGGAAATTATCTCTTAACTCTACGTAAAAAAGGGTCTGATTCATCATATAAACTCTTCAAGCTCCTGAATTGCCTTAAAATTCCTCATCTTTGAGATGGCTTTTTCCTGAATTTGTCTGACTCTCTCTCGGGTTATTCCAAGCTTACGTCCGGTTTCTTCCAAGGTAAGGGGCGAATCTCCGGTCAGTCCGTATCTCATCTGTAAAATTCGAGCTTCTCTTTCGTTTAGCTGTTTTAATACTCCATTTAAGGTTTCCATGAGCGATGAATTAAAAACAGTTTCAACAGGTTCTCCCACTTTTTCATCTTTTATAAGTTCTGAAAGCCTGGTTAAATGGTCATCATCCACAGTGGTATCCAACGAGGCGGTTTCCTGGGAAAGCTGAATTATTTCCCGAACCTTTTCTACGGGCATATTCAGTTTTTCTCCCAATTCGTCCTCGCTGGGAGTTCGACCTAAGTCCTGGGTCATTTGTTTTGCCACATAATAACATTTTTTTATGGTATTAAGCATATGAATGGGGATGCGTATTACCCTGCCCTTATCTGCCAAAGATTTAATAATAGCCTGACGGATCCACCAGGTTCCATAGGTGGAAAAACGGCATCCCTTAGAATAATCAAATCGTTCTACCGCTTCAATTAACCCAATATTACCCTCATCGATTAAATCCAACAGAGACATTCCTCTATTTTGATAACGCTTGGCAATAGAAACAACCAGACGAAGGTTAGCCTTTATCATTTTATCTTTATATTCATAGAGTTTTCTATTCAGCTCTAAGAGAGCTTCATTCTCCAAGGACTCTTCCTGCTCCTTCAGTTGCTGTTCCATTTCTGTTTTAGAAAAACGAATTTCGTCAATGGAACGACCGATAGTCTGCTCTTCTGTAATGGTCAGAAGTGGATATTTTGAAATTTGTTTTAAATAGAGGGCCAGAGGATCTCTCTCCTCCATGGATTCTCGTACTTTGCTATCTCTTTTGATAAACCTACCCCTCAATTATTATATATAAGCTGTCTTTATTCTTTTAAATATAACATATTCTGATTAATAATCAGAATATTATTCACTATAAATACTATTAATATCCACTACAACGCCTCTTTTAAAAGCACAAAAATACATAGGGACCTGCTCTCCCTGATTTCGATAGTCCAAACGGCCCAACAATGTGCCCGCAGTGACCGATTCTCCGGAATTTACATAGATATCTCTATTGCCACCATATAACATAAGAAATTCCCCTGTGTCGACAATGACCACAGAACCAAATTCTCTGTAAGGTCCATGCCATACCACTCGGCCGGGTAAAACGGCATGTACTGCAGAACCGGCTTCACTAAGGATTTGTACTCCGTCGATACTGCCGGAAAAGGAACTTTTAATTCCACTTACAGGCCAAAGAGGTGCACTTACACGAACGCCTTGACTATATGAAGTTTCCATTATAGTTGAATCTACCAGGGGAGTGCCATGGTCAACCTCAACATTTCCTGAAATTGTTTGAGGAATTTCATCGATATCACCGTTTTGTTGTAATAGTACAATTTCTCCTTCTTGAAGGATCTTTCCACTGTAAAATCGATTTAGATCCATCAGCTGATTTAATTTTATATCAAAACGCCGTGAAATGCTGTAGAGGGTATCCCCTTTTTGAACGACATAACTTTCTCGCCTGATTTGTTTGCCAGGAATTTTCAATTCCATACCTATGGTTAAATCCGGACTCTGCAGATTATTCAATGTTATAAAATCATTGACATCACATTGATATTTCTGTGCCAAGGAATAAAGAGTATCCCCTGGGAGTACACTATGAATAGTTTGTTGAGAGAAGACTAACCATGAATTAAACAAAAAAAGGCCAATAAGAATGTGTTTCTTAATCATAATAACTATAGTTTCGACAGATTTTGAAAAAAGCTATAGAAGACAATGATGAAATATTTGATCTTTATTTCATAAATTACAGATAAAAATCGGGCTGGCCGGATTTGAACCGGCGACCTCACCGTCCCGAACGGCGTGCGCTAGCCCCTGCGCTACAGCCCGAAATAATCTTAAAAGACTCTAGGCTATTATAAAGCATCTGTCAATATTAGTAATTGAGATAATATTCCATAGTTGACAGCCCATGTCAAACATGATAATTTTCTTAATTGAATCAATTTTCGTCAATTTAAGGAAAAGCTATGTCACCCAAAAACAATCTTGTTTCTCCCTTTTCAAAAACAAAAAAGGGAACTTCACTTCTTAAATATCTAGTTTTAACTCTTCTACTAGTTCTTGTAATAGTGGCCTTTATAGTTTCTCCCGCTTTAGGCCAGAGTAGCAAAAGCGGAGTCAGCGGTGTATTCGGAAAATTTGCCACCGAATCTATCCGTTACAGCCAGGGAAATTATTTTTACAACCAGGTTGCCTCTCTAAATAATATGTATAGAGAGACCATGAGTGAAAACCCCGAGCTTTTTGAAGCCTATCGACGGAATATTTGGAATAGTGCCTTTTCAGAAACTGTAAGCTATGCTGCAAAAAAGTACTATATGAAAGACGCAGGTTATGCCATTAGTGGTTTTTATTTAGATAAAGCGGTTATCGAAAGTGGTTATTATGCCAGTGAAGATGAAACATTCGATGAACGTCGCTATGCTGAAAGTACTAACGCAGACCGAGAAAGAATCAGAAACCTCATCCAAAACCAGCAGCTGTTACAGCAATTCAGAAACGATTATATAATGGGTGTTAAAATTAGTCAGAATCAGTTGGATTTTATCGGTCAAATAAGCCCCGATGAACGTAAAATCCAATATGTTGTTTTTACCGGAAACGATTATCCAGATAATTTGGTCATTGACGTAGCCAAGGAAAACGGAGAATTCTTCCAATCCCGTGATTTGTCTAGAATGACCTTCGATTCAGAAAAAGCTGCACAAGATGCCATGAAAGAGCTTGAAGAATTAAACTTTACTGAAGTGGCAACACAGTATTCCAGAGATACTTACGCTGAGCAGGGCGGATCGATGGGAAGCCAGTATTTTTACAGTCTAGTGCAATACCTGGACGAAGAAATGGCCGCTGATATATTCAGTTTATCGGTAGGACAAAATACCCAGCCCTTAGAAACTGCCTACGGTTGGATAATCTACAAGGCCGATTCCGAAATTAAAGACGCCGATTTTGAAGATGAAGCCATGTTAAGCTCTCTGCGTTCATGGGTTAAATTTAACAAAGGCGACATTATTACTCAATGGAATAAAGATAGGGCCACGGAATTTATTTCGGAAAGCCAGCGTTTTAGCGAAAATAACTTTACCAATACAGCCATTTTAGAAAATCTTGAAGTTAAAGAAAGTGATTATTTCCCCTTAAATTGGGGATCATCTCCATTGCTGGGTAGTTCCATATCTTCAGCAGTACAAGATTATACCCTTCAATCAGCATCTAAATCCGACGAGTTTTACCGGGAAATTTTTACTCTGGATATAGGAGAGATTTCCGAACCTATTACCCTTGGAGATAGTCTTGTGGTGGTAAAATTGATGGATACACGAGAACCGGAGTCCCAAGTATCATCCATTTATGTAGAAAATTATATGATGCGTTATAGAGAACAACTTTGGAAAAATATGGCCATGGATTCTGAATTATTTAATAATAATTTTGAAGCCAATTACTCTGATATGTTTAAATCCACGGGTAATACGCAGTCTTAATGAAAGACGAAATGCCTCTGCTGGTAGATACCGGCAGAGGTTTAACCATAAAATGGAAGGGCCTCTATTTGGCCTCTTCCAGAGCCCCTGAAGAATCTGCCATTAGAAAAGTAAAATCCTACAAATTAAACGCATCTACCTTATATATAATACCCAGACCGTTGTTTTCCTATGGTATGCAGCATCTATATGAAACATTGCCAGAGAATTCCTTTTTACTGCTTATAGAGCCCTCTGAGGCCATTATGGCAATGACTGGAAAGTATTTTCCCCTCCATTTGGATAAAAAGCGTTGCCGTTACGTAAGAAGCATTCATGCTGAAGCAATAATTCATCTTATTAAAGATCTAGGCCTTTGGCGTTTCAGAAAATGTGAGCTCATTGAAATAAATGCACCTTGGCGAGAAGATTCATTTTTTACAGATCTAAAAAAAACATTCCAGGTAGAACTTAACCGCTACTGGAAAAACCGTCTAATATTAATCGAACTGGGTGATCGATGGATTCATAACCTGGTTCAGAATATCAAAGATGCAAAACCACGGGCATTACCCCAATGGCAGGGACCTCTTCTTATTTGCGGAGCTGGACCTTCCTTGGAAAAATGCCTTAAAGAAATAAAAAAATATAGAGATTGTTTCCGTATATTGGCCGTTGATACAGCTCTACCTAGCTTAACCAGCAGAGGGATTAAAGTTGACGGGGTGATTAACCTGGATGGTCAGTTCTATAATATGCTGGATTTTTATCATCAGGATGATAATTATTTGCTTTTTTCGGATCTTACATCCTACGCAGCAAGCTCCAGGGGAAAAAATAACTTCTTTTACTACACTCCGTTCACCCAGTCAGAATTCCTCGAGGATGTCCAAGAGGAGCTTCAACTTACAGAAGTCCCTGCCATGGGCTCTGTAGGTCTTACGGCTCTTCATATTGCTCTACAGATAAACCAAGGACCATTGATATTGTGTGGACTAGACTTTTCTTATCAACTGGGCGACAGTCATTCAAAGGGTGGAATTTTCCACCAGCATTACTTAAATAATCAAAACCGTTTAAAACCCGATGGAGATTTAACACTTTCTTCTTTAAAAAGAAGTCCCAGCAGATTAATGAAAAACCGTTATACCGATGGATTACTTCTCTCCTATCGCCAACAGCTTCAAGAATGTTTAAAGGAAATAAATACCAAGGTTTATCAGTGGAATCCATTTTATCCTCTGGAGAACCTTGAGATACTAGATGCAAATTCTTTTTTTAAAGCCCCACCAGTATTATCAGAAATTTCATCGACGGAACAAAGCTTAGAAAGAAATGGAACTACCCCGCAAATTATAGAAAAAATGCAGGAAGAGCTAGATGAAATCATTGGTCTTTGGGATCTGTTCCAACAAGGGGAAAACAATAAACCCACCCTTTTGAAGAAACTACAAAGGATGGATTATCTCTACCTAGCTTCACCCTTTAATCCTCCAAGACCCCAGGGAAGTCCCAAGGAATTAACCATGTTAATAAAAAGAGCCAGAAAGCTTAATATTTTTTTACAGAAATATTATTCCCCGTCGTCAGTCCGCAGCACTGAAAGAAAAGCTGACTGAGGAAGTTCAACGTTGCCCACCATCTACATGCGCTTCAGTCCTTCCTTCTGCTTTTCTAGAAGCTTTTTCTTCCGGGTAATATCCCCACCATAACATTTGGCTGTCACATCCTTTCTCAATGCGCTAATGGTCTCTCTGGCAACAACTGTACCACCAATGGCAGCCTGAAGGGGGATTTTAAACTGCTGTCTAGGAATTTCTTTCTTAAGCTTTTTAACGATAGATCGCCCGCGCTGTTGGGCATTATCTCTAAAGACCAATTGAGAGAGTGCATCCACAGACTCACCGTTTACTAGGATATCCATTTTCACCAAGTCGGTTTGCTTCATATCCCTAACTTCATAGTCAAAGGAGGCATAGCCTCGGCTTACCGACTTAAGTTTATCATAAAAATCAAAAAGGACTTCTGCCAGAGGCATATCGTATTTTATTTCAATACGAGTTTCATCGAGATAAACCAAATCAGTTTGTATCCCCCGTTTAATGGTACATAGATTCATTATATTGCCCAAATAATCACTGGGAGTAATGATGGTAGCTTGAATATAGGGTTCTTCAACAGAGTTAATACTGCCTGGATCTGGATAATTTAAGGGATTATCTAAAAAGTAGACATCTCCTCTACTGGGAGTGACACGGTAACGTACAGATGGGGAGGTTAATACAATATTAAGTCCAAATTCTCGTTCTATCCTTTCCTGTACCACTTCAAGATGGAGCAAACCTAAAAATCCGCAACGGAATCCAAAACCCAATGCTGCAGAAGCATCTTTTTCATAGACAAGAGATGCATCGTTTAATTTAAGTTTCTCGATGGCGGTATGTAGCTCTTCATACTGATTGGTATCAACGGGATAAATGGAAGAAAAAACCACCGGTTTAACATCACGGAAACCAGGCAGCGGTTCTTTGGCAGGATTATTTACCTGGGTGATGGTATCACCTACCCGGATATCTGATATATTCTTAATACCTGCGATAATATAACCCACCTCACCGGCCTCAAGATTGCCTGTACGATGAAGTTTTAAACGAAATTGTCCAGCCTCTTCTACTTTATATTCTGAATTGCTGTACATAAAACGCAGATTGTCCCCTTCTTTGATCTGTCCTTCAAAAATACGTATATGTACAACAACACCTCGATAGGCATCGTAGTGGGAATCAAAGATTAGAGCCGAAAGGGGATTATTATTTTCACCCAAGGGAGGGGGTATCCACTCAACAATCCCCTCCAAGAGTTCATCCACTCCCTGTCCGGTTTTAGCAGAAAGGGGGAAGATCAAATCTGGATCAAGACCTAAATCCTTTTCCACTTGCTCCTTTACCCGCTCAATATCCGCACTGGGTAAGTCCATTTTATTTACCCCAGGTATGATTTCAAGATTATGCTCTACGGCCAGATACATATTAGAAAGGGTTTGAGCTTCAACGCCCTGGGATGCGTCAATTAAAAGAACCGCCCCTTCGCAAGAAGAAATAGCCCGGGACACTTCGTAGGAAAAGTCCACATGTCCAGGTGTATCGATAAGATTGAGATGGTATATTATACCATTATTTGCTTCATAATCGATGGTTACGGCCTGGGATTTTATGGTGATTCCGCGCTCTTGTTCAATATCCATGGAATCGAGCATTTGATTATGAAAATCCCTGTCACTTACCATTTTAGCCCTCTGCAAAAAGCGGTCAGCCAGGGTGGATTTGCCATGGTCGATATGGGCAATAATACAGAAATTTCTAATACGTTCTCTTTTTTGACTCATGTAGCCATGATACTTAAAACAGGCTGTTTAATCAATCAGATGAAATGGTTTACCTCAAACCAGCTGCCCATCTGTAATACACTTTCTAAATATCCGGAGCTTCGTGCCTGCAGAAGAATCTGCATCAGTATAACTCCCTGCTCTTCATAGACTTCCCAACTGAGAAGTTTGAAATTATCATTTTTTACCAAACCGGATTCATCAGCGATGGAACCGGGATAGACCTGACTTACTCGGTAACTTCTCCGTCGCCCTATCGTTCCGGCAGATTCAACCTTCATTCCAAATATGGGAAGGATTAAATTGTCCTGACTATCCAGCTGCATAGCCTTTTTTAAGGGTGTATCGGGTCTAACGCCCAGGGGCAGTATAAAATCAAGTATTTCACCCCCTCGGTTAATCTGAATAGGAATTAGAGTCCCAGGTGAAAGAGTGAATAGTTTATTCTGTATCTCTGCAATGCTGGTAAGCGATTCACCCATTAGAGAAATCACCTGATCCCCCTGTTCTATACCAGCTAATTCTGCCGGTCCCCCAGGATAGCTGTAGGTTACCATAATCTTATCCAGATCTTTTGACGTAGCCATTCCCAGCCAGGAATGCTTAACTTGTCCACCCATATATAATCTGGGCAGTAAATCCTTCACATAGGTGGATGGCAGTGCAAAATTAATACCTTCATACTCTTCAATTCCCGCAAAAACCACCCCGATAACCTGCCCCTGCTGATTTAGCAGCGGTCCACCGCTGTTACCTGGATTGATAGGAACATCCACCTGATAACTCTGTCCCAGGGG
>JAQICO010000001.1 GCA_027858495.1 Spirochaetaceae bacterium | reverse complement strand
TTCTGAACTAATCAGAATTAGATGGTGGAAATGATAACCTGAATTACCCCGAATGACTACCAATTCGCAAGTAGACAGGACTTTGGTCTGTCTACCCGAAGGGCGTGCGGAAAACCCCCCTGGTCGGAAACCAAGGTTTCCTGCTCGGGTAAGCAGCCTACCTGACTAGCCCAACGTTTGTATAATGGCCATTATCAGACGTTGGGCGGTCTGTGCAAGCAGAGGTCAGGGGTTTGGAGCCGCTTGCGGGTAGGCGAGAAAGAATCCCCAGAGGCATTTCGGGATAATCCCAGAGCCACGAGGGTGCAGGGCTGACCTGCGTGGGGGCAAAATCTCCGACATTTACTCCCACCAATTATCTGAATCAGTTACAGAAGAGACATATATATAATGACAATATGCCGAGACCTCGAAAAGAATCTGAACCAACTATTGAACCGATTTTACTGGAAGTTAATAAAAATTTAACACAGCTACGCAAAGAGCGTGGGCTTACTCAATTACAATTAGCCGAGATAATTGGAATATCTAGAAACCTTCTGGCTAATTATGAATTGGGAAGAACACATCTCACCGATGAGACCATTATCCTTATCGCTAAGGCTTTAAATGTATCAACGGACCGCTTACTAGGGATTGAAACTAAAAAAAAGAAACAGACAAACATACAGAGTATCCGTCTGGTAAAAAGAATGCAAAGAATTGAAAAGCTCCCCACAATAGAGCAAAGGGCTATTCTTAAAACGATCGATACATTGCTCAAAGGGACTGAAGCGGAGGGATAGATCAACGCATCAATGGAAGTGGTATTGCCCTGTAACCACATTTACCCATAGCACTGTATATTTCCTCTCGTAAAAAGCTCCAGGTGATGCGGGGTAATTGGCGACGAAGAAAAAATTCTCGGACAACTTCATCTGCCATTGCTGATTCATATAATTTTTTATATATCACTTGAAATATCAATTTGTAGCTATAAATGAGATCCATCGCTTTTGTATCATTAATTGAGATTTCAATGCTGTATGATGGATTAAATTCCACCAGTTCATCACTAATAAGAACGGGATCAGTTTTCGGAAGCCTCTGAGATGTTTTAAAATTCAGATTATTGTTTTCTTTATTTTCTTGGATTGGTTCCTCGGAACGTGCATAAGATGCTTTACTGATTATCATATCACGTAAATCAATTGAGTTTAGAAGGTCCCTGAATAAAAGAGACTGCTCCGATGATAATTCTTGTTTTATATTGCTAGGCTGTCCTGACATTTCTCACTTCCTTTATTCTTCTGAACTTTTAGACCGGGAAATAAAACAATGCTTCCGATCGATTCGTTAAAATCCATTTCATCTTCATAAAAATCATCCGAATCCAAATCTTCCAAAGCTTTAGACATGAGGCTATTTACGAAGGTCTGGGTACTTTTACCAGCCTTTTCAGCGGCATCCTTTACAGCCTTCTGCTTTTCCAAGGGAACTGTCGCCATAAAATCACCAAACAAAGTCATACCTGGGGCATGGCCGAAAGCCTGAGACATTCTCGTAATGAATTCATAACTGGGTAGACGTCCCATATTTTCAAAACGAGAAATCACCGATTGACGCGTTTTCATTGCTTTTGCCAAATCCGCTTGAGATATTTTCTTGGTTCCTCTCAGATTTACACTTTCCATTATTAAGCTGCTTAGAGGGGTCCAATAATCTATTTCCTTTTGGTTGTCCGCTTCATTGTATTGCTCCTCCAATAAATCTAATACATCCATTTCTTTCATATTTTTCACCTCATTCATTTACATACTTCCCTATAACGTTTAACCGCTGTATCTATCTTTTCAGAATTAGCACCACTATTCTTTTTTAGCTCGGCATCTAAAATTACTATTTTGGTCGAATCGATCTTTGAATAGCCAAAATAAAGTCGGACAACTCCACCCGGTTTACGGGGAGGAATGCGGAATTCGTATAATGGGTTCTTTAACACCTTTCAATAGCTTTACCCTTTCCGTTACTTCAAGACTATTCAATGAGGATGATTCTCTTGCCGTTTTTAATGTAGCCTTAACCAGAGCCCATAAATCGGGACGTTTTTTTCGAAGCTTATTAAGAAACTTAGAAATAGGTCCCAGAGGATCACCTTCTGTATGTTCAGGATAATACACAATTTGCATTTATTCCAACAAAATATAGCCATATGGTTATATCTGTCAACCATTAAAGAGAAAAAGTGCCATTCACCAGCTGGCGCCTCCCCAAACACGCCAACCAACCCGGCGGCACGATCTTTTATAAGTCCGGGAGCCGATATTGGTTGCAGGAGTAAAAGGCAGGTACATCAAAAAGGACGTTCCTTTATTTTTTGATATACCTGCCTTTTACTCTTTACCATGGTGTTTCGGCTCCTAATCTTTTTGCCAGCATAGTAGAGCAGGATAAATATATTCCCTGATATCCGGGCCGCCTTCCGGGGAATCATAGAGAACTGAGCAACCTGGCTTGGCAGCCATGTTTCCAAGCAAGATGGAAACAATAACAGATATAACGTGGGAATTCAGGCCAAATTGGTCGAAAACGATGCTGATTTAATTCGGCAATAATTGCGACAGGAATTTGGGAAGGGCAAATAATCCTTTGCAACATTGATCTAGATCTTGCAGGACTTTCT
This sequence comes from Spirochaetaceae bacterium, assembly GCA_027858495.1. Lineage (GTDB taxonomy): Bacteria > Spirochaetota > Spirochaetia > DSM-2461 > DSM-2461 > JAQICO01. The sequence goes on along the minus strand of JAQICO010000001.1, from coordinate 1,306 downwards.
TCGTAATTCCTGAAACTATCAGGATTGACTTATTGTCGTTTATATACGACAATAAGTCATGGAGAGTAAACCGATTGAGGTTCTTGTTTATGAAGATGAAGCAGGAAAGGAACCTTTTACTGGTTACCTACAATCTTGTGATAGTACGGTTCGAGCGAGAATCTTTTCACGCCTAGATCGTGTTGAACAAGGAAATTGGGGTGACTGTGAACTTGTGGGCGATAAAGTCTTTGAACTTAGAATGCATTTCGGCCCAGGTTATAGAGTCTATTTTGGGAAGATCGAAGATGTGGTTGTTTTACTTCTTACGGCTGGGAAGAAATCTTCTCAGAAACAAGACATAAAGAAATCTAAGAAATATTGGAAGGAATTCCAGAGGAGGGAGGCAAAATGAGAAGTTATCGAGATATGGTAAAAGGATTCGTTGAGGATCCCCAGGATGCCTCGGAATATCTGCGCGTTTCAATGGAAGAATATGAAAAAGACGGTAATCTGGATGCCTTTCTCAAAGCTGTCAGAACTGTGGCAGATGCAAGAGGCGGTATTTCAAAACTGGCCGATGAAACGAAACTTAATAGGCAACATCTTTACAGATCTCTTTCTGCAAAGGGAAATCCAACAATTAGAACTTTGGATACTGTATTGCATTCCCTGGGACTGAGGCTAACACTGGCTCAAGTTTTTGATAATACCGAAGGGAAGGAAGCTGTCATTGACTGAGCCTTTCAAGGAAAAAGACTTCCGATTTAATTGGAACTAATGCTGAGCTAACCTGCACCGAAGGTGACTGGTCCAGCGTAGATACTAGTTCAGTCCCCAAGCTGGCGCCTCCCCAAACAGGCCAACCAATCCTAGCGGCACGATCTTTTAAAGTCCAGGAGCCGAGATTGGTTATAGGAGTAAAAGGCAGGCACATCAAAAAGGACGTTCCTTTATTTTTTGATATACCTGCCTTTTACTCTTTCCCATGGTGTTTCGGCTCCTAATTTTTTTGTCAGCATAGTAGAGCAGGATAACTGTATTCCCTGATATCGCGGGCCGCCTTCCGGGAATCAAAGAGAGTTGGGCAACCCGGCTTGGCAGCCATGTTTCCCAGTAAGATGGAATCAATAAATCTTCAGATCAATTTTCCACCCCTCAAAGGTTCCTAATAAATCCTCTAACTGATTCAAGGGAAACTGCTGATTTTCAAAAACCAATGCATATCGAAAATTACCTGATTCATCCTCGCCAACACTTTCGATTGTTCCTGTATGGGTTATACCTGTTCTGATGTCTTCCTGGTTTTCCAATTTCATCTCCTATC
>JAQICO010000027.1 GCA_027858495.1 Spirochaetaceae bacterium | reverse complement strand
CCCTGAGCAGTGACCGTGACCGCAATGAAGGCCCCGATGGAAACATTACAGGGCGTTTCAGCCGTAACGGTCCCCGGGAAATCCCCGTTAGCTTTCAGTACTCCCGCCCTGAAAGTTATCCCATCCCTCTGGATATTCTCTTTATCCTGGATACCACCGGTTCCATGGGCGGAGAAATCCAGCGGCTTAAGGATACCATCGAATTGATCAAACTCAACCTAAGCAGCATTCAGGGCGTGCCTGAAATCCGCTTTGGTCTGGTACTATATAAAGACCGGGGCGACAGCTATATCACCTATTCCACTGCTCTGACCGGGAACCTGCAGGAATTTCAGGCGGATCTGGACGTGGTCACCGCCGACGGAGGAGGGGACGGCCCCGAGGACCTACAAGCCGCCCTGGATACGGCCCTAAACCGGATGAACTGGAATCCCCAGGCGCTGAGCCTGGCCTTTGTCATCACCGACGCTCCGCCCCATCTGGATTACCAGAATTCCGTGGCCTATAGCGATTCCGCCCGGCTGGCCAAGGAGAAGGGTGTAAAGATTTTCAGTGTGGGAACCGGCGGCCTGGATATAAACGGAGAGTATGTGCTGCGGCAGATTTCTCAATTCACCGGAGCCCGGTATATATTCCTCACCTACGGTGAAAGTGGAGAGGCCCAAGGCGGCCGTGAGGGCAGCGTGAGCCATCACACCGGTGAGAATTTTCAAACCGATAAACTGGAGTCCATCATTATCCAGTTCTCCCGGGAAGAGTTAAGCCATATCGTGCCTATTTCCATCAGCGGAGGCGACAGTTTTTACACCGCCCAGGCGGTGGATTGGGAGACCCGGGAAGCCACTCTGCAGAATCTATTTGCCCAGGCCTGCGGCCAGTTGGTGGACTATTCCTCCCTGTCCTTAGATGCTGGCAGCCCCAGCATCCTGCTGCCCTTCAGCCTTAGCGATGTTCCCCAGGCCACGGGAGAATTCCTCCAGGCCCAGTTGATGCTGGCCCTGCGGCAGGACCCGGCCATGTCCGCCCAGTTCACCCTGGTGGAACGGGCCAATCTGCAGCAGATCTTAGAAGAAATGAAACTTCAGCTCACCGGGGTGCTCACCCAGCAGGAATCCCTGGAATTGGGAGAGCTTATGGGTGCCCGGTTTATCATCACCGGGGAGGCCTTTGTTCAGGGCGAGGAGACCCATCTCTTTCTGCGTTTGATAAAGGTGGAGACCGGGGAGATATTGAGTATTACCAAGGCGGTGCTGGAGCCGGGGCTGCTGTTGTAGGGGGGGGAGATTATACAATATCGCCTTCAGCAGCATATCAATGGAGAAGTTACCTCCACCAAGCATAGACGGCCTCTTCGCTTGATATACTTCGAAGCCTGTCTCACTCAGCAGGATGCCCTTCGACGGGAAAAGTACTTCAAAACCCATTACGGACGGATGTTCCTGGGTAAGCGTCTAAAATGCTTTACCCCAGTGGAATACGCTTCGCGTAGCTGCTAATGCAGCTATTCCACTGGGGAATACGCTTCGCGTAGCTGCTAATGCAGCTATTCCACCGGGGAGTGGAGTCTATCTTTCCAGTAATCCGGATCTCGATGTAAATGCATTACCGCAATGATAAGAATCTCATCTTCATCATGTGAATATACTATTCCATAGGGAAAACGGTTTGTTCTTGCTCTTCTTGTATGGTCAGATAAGATCGGCCAAGATTTTTCATAATTAGATATTCTTTCTATAGTTCTTCTTACTTCCAAAGCAAATTCATACCCTAGACCTTCGCTTTGTTCATTGTAGTATTCAATAGCATCTTTAAACTCAATTCTTGCAATATCTAAGAAATTAATTTGCATTTCAAATATTCAGAGAAGTAAAAACTTCTTCCATGGATATCTTATTCATAAGACCATCTTTGGATGCTTGAAGTCGATCTTCTACTTCTTTTGCCCATTTTGAATCAATTTCATCTCGTCCCTTATAGTTAAAGCTGGATAGGATTAATTCAACCAGTTGTGCTTTGTCCAAGGGAGACAGTTTTACTGCTTCTCTGTATAATTCATCTTTGGAAATAATCATTGTTGCCTCTTGTGATAATTCTATCAAATATGACAGCCATAGTCAAAAAACCTTTTAATATTTAAATGTTTTCAGGATCGAAGTCTGCCTGAACTAGCAGGATTTTCTTAATAGGAGATAGATCTATCACCCCTTCCTCAATGTCTCCAGAGCTTTAACGGACAACCCTGTAATCTTCTGAACCGTTTCTATATCCAATCCCAAGTTGAAGGCATTTCTTGCAGCATCCTCTTTTTCTTCGGAAAGGATATATCTGGACAAATTAAAACAATGAGTTTATATTTGTACGATATGGTTCGGCGAGTGATAGAAGATGAATTGTTAAAAACCTCTAAGGAATATCCGGTTATTACCATCATTGGACCTAGGCAATCGGGGAAAACCACTCTAGCGAAAATGGCTTTTCCTAAATACCAATATGTAAATCTGGAACATCCAGAACACAGACTCTTGGCCACTGAGGACCCCAATACTTTTTTCCGCAGGTTCCAATCTCCTTTGATTTTGGATGAAATACAGAATGTTCCCCAACTGCTTTCTTGGATACAGGTGAAGATCGATGAAAAACCGGAACTTAAGGCTCAATATATTCTGACAGGCAGTCATCAATTGAATTTGAGAGAGGCTATCTCTCAGTCTTTGGCTGGCAGAACCGCACTTTTAACGCTGCTACCCTTTTCTTTTAAAGAGATCCCCAAGAAAAATCTTGAACTTTCAAGGGACCAATTGATGTTCCGGGGATTTATGCCAAGGTTGATTGAACAGAATATCCGCCCAGAGAGATTTTACCGGGATTACTATATGACCTATGTTGAGAGAGATGTCCGAAGAATGATTAGCATAGAGAATCAGCAATCCTTTGAGCTCTTTCTCCATATTCTCGCTGGCAGGGTTGGGCAGGAAATCAACTATAGTCATATATCAAAGCAGGTGGGTATCAGCGCTCCTCAGATAAAGCGGTGGATAGGTGTTCTGGAAGCGTCATTTATCATTTTTAAGCTGGCTCCCTATTTTAACAATATGGGTAAACGATTGACCAAATCCCCGAAGATTTATTTTATTGAACCGGGTTTGGCGGTATACCTGCTTGGGATTGAAAGGCCTGATCAGCTGGAAAGGGATCCTGCCTTTGGTGGACTCTTTGAAAATTTAGTACTTTCAGAGGCCTTAAAGAGTAGATACAATCTTGGTAAGGAAGGGCGGATGTATTTTTATAGGGATAATCATCAGCATGAAATAGATCTGCTTTATCCCAGAGGAAATCATTATATCCCCATGGAGATTAAATCTTCTAGAACCTATAAAAAGGATTTTTTAAGGGGAATACAGTATTTTCAAAGGCTGTCCCAAAGCCAGGAACCGGGAGTTCTTATCTATGATGGAGAACTTGAGCTAACTACGGAGACTGCAGATATCAAAAATTTTCGAAGGGTTTTTATTTAGACTTCAAAAAGCCTCTGAAGGAGATAGATCTATTACCCCTTCCGCAATTTCTCTAGATCATCCATGGACAGCCCTGTAATCATCTGAACCGTTTCTATATCCAATCCCAAGTTGAAGGCATTTCTTGCAGCATCCTCTTTTTCAACTGTTTTTCCTTCTTGTCGCCCTTTTTCTATTCCTTGCTCAAGTCCCTCCATACGGGCCCTTTTCAATCGTGTATTTTGGTCCAGTTGAGCTATTTCTCGTGAAAGAGCCAAGCCATGTAGTTTTTCATCGGCCATGAATTTCTTATAATCTTCATGAACCTTAGCAATATTTTCATCACGACTAATTATTTCTTCAATTATCTGATTACTTTTTGACACGCCATCCTCCTTTCCTTCGTAAAGGAAAAATATCAGCCAATTTTCTAGAGTATTTCTTTTTCCCCTAATATCTAATTTAGGCATTTCCAGGTAATTTATCAATAGATGATTCCCCAGAGTAATTTCCGGATTATCCTGTTCCTTCAACCTAAAGATATTATGATATTTGGAGGTTTCCTTTATTAAAATGAAATTCAGCAGGTTGATGGAAATGACCGGTTTTAATTCCAGATAATCTTCCCCTTCCTTGATTTGAGAAGAGTAGATTTTCGACCAATAATATAAGCTCCGGTAGGCAAAGTCCTGGTAACCGTTGCTCTGAACTTCCAGATTGAAGCTTCGGCCTGTTTCATCTTTAGCCTTCAGGTCTAGAATTGATAGTTTATCCTTTTGGAATTCCTGTATGCTGAAGGGATTCTGGATATCCAGTTCCGTTATATTTGAATGACCACCGTGGGACAGTACCGCGTTTACAAAAGCTATGAGCTGTTCTTTAGATTCCTCACGGCCTAAGAGGAATTTGAATACCATATCGCTATAGGCATGAGGTTGGGCTGTTTTTTTCATATTATACTCCTTGCTAATAGATAGGGGCTTAACCCCTTGGGGACTTCAGGAGATATATAAAACCCTTAGATTTGTTTTCTGCATATAGAAAATAAATCAATAATAGTGTATAATTTTCTATATGAATGAAAAGAATGTCATCAGGAAAGGATATCTCAATCAATTAAAAGCCTGGCTCAATACACCCTTAATAAAAATCATCACAGGGATGCGCAGGGTTGGTAAAAGTACCCTGATGGAGCAATGGGTTAATTACCTTCAAAGGGAGGAAGGCATCCATTCCAGGCAAATTCTTTTTATTCCCTGTGATTCCCTGGAGAACACAGAACTACAGCACTGGAAACAACTGGAAGAACATATATCTCCCCTGGCGAAGCAGACGGGTCCAAAATATTTACTCATCGATGAAATACAGCATATAGAAGGATGGGAAACCCTGATAACTGCATTGCATAGAGAAGGTTCCTGGGATCTTTATATTACCGGGTCCAATTCGGACATGCTTTCCGGGGAGTTGGCCACCCGACTCAGCGGGCGCTATGTGCAGATGCAGATTTTTCCTTTCAGCTATTCGGAGCATCTGGAAATCCTGGGAATAAAGGAGCATCAATCGGAAGAGTTTATGAAATATCTGCAATTCGGCGGCATTCCTGTTTTATATCACATCTACGATGAAGACTCCATGAAACATCAGATACTGGAAGCTGTATACAATACGATTATCCTTAAAGATATCATCGAACGGCACAAAATACGCAATGTGGATCTTCTAGAACGGATAGTAAGTTATTATATGGATAACATCGGGAATATATCCAATGCTAAGAAGATTGCCGACTATTGTAAATCCCAGCGGATTTCTGTAGGCGTGGAAACCGTCCAGAACTATATGAAGTATTTGGAAACCTGTTTCATAATGCATAGAGTACGGCGAAATGATTTAAAGGGCAAAAGGATTCTGGAAGTAAATGAGAAACTTTTTTGTAACGATACTGGGTTGAGAAACGCCGTATTACGCAGAAAAACCCAGGATATCGGAGCGCTTCTTGAAAATCTGGTTTATCTGGAGCTGCTTCGCCGGGGATACCATATTACCGTGGGGTATTACGGTGAATGGGAAATAGACTTTGTCGCAGAAAAGGGGAGCCAACGGGAATATTATCAGGTCAGTTATCTACTGGCTTCAGAAGAGACCATAAACCGGGAATTCCGGCCCCTGGAAGCAGTTGATGATAACTTCCCAAAGTATATTCTATCCATGGATCAGATCGATTTAAGTCGAAATGGAATCATTCACAGGTCTATACCGAGGTGGCTGTTGGATAAGGCCCCTTAATTTACTATTTCATTACTTTTTCTTGTCGTTTTTATTTATCTCCTCTATAGTTTAACAAAGGATGGAATCATGTCCCCCCAGGAATATAAAGAAATTAGATGGAAACAACGCTTTGAGAACTTTTCAAGGGCCTATACCCTGCTAAAGGAAGCTTCAGAGACCAGTGGTTTATCCCGGCTAGAAAAGGAAGGATTGATTCAGCGTTTTGAGTACACCTTCGAGCTGGCCTGGAAAACGGTAAAGGATTATCTGGAAGCCAAAGGGGTGGTTGAAAAGTTTCCCCGGGATGTTTTAAAAACCGCCGTCTCTACTGAAATACTCAAGGATGGGCAAAGCTGGATGAATATGCTGGACAGTAGAAATCAACTTTCCCACTGCTACGACGAAAAAAGTTTTGAAAAGGTAGTTCAAAGCATCTCAAGGGAATATACTCCAGCGATTTATCAACTTTTCAGCTATTTGAAGGTTGAGATGGATTCATGAACAATTACGGGTTAAATCAACAGACCTGGGATACCCTTCAAGAGCGTTTTAAAAAAGACATTGCCATTGAAGAAGTGATACTTTTTGGCTCCAGGGCCATGGGCAACTGGAAGTCCGGGTCTGATATAGATCTGGCCATCAAGGGAAAAGATTTTACATCCCAAAAACTGCAATCATTAATAGGCTGCTTGAATGAAGAGACTAGTATTCCCTGGAAGATAGATGTGTTGCATTTTCAGGATATAAGCAACCAGGAACTTCTGGAGCATATTTTAACCCAGGGAATAAGGATTTATTCAAAATAGGCAGTTGGATTCTGAAATGAGGAATTGCTGGAAGTCCTGATGAAAATATGTTAGGATTCTTTCATGGTCAGCACCTATAAAATATTCACGTTTTTGTTTTTACTCCTGCTCATTCCCACGACTCTTTTTGCAGGACCGGGGATGGACCTTTTTGAGGCTCTGCTCAATAAAGATGCCGGTGAGGTCAATCAAATTCTCCGATATAATCCTGAGTTGATCGATATTGTCAGCCATCAGGTTTTCCAGGAAAGCCATGGTGATTTTCATTATAGCTCTCAGGGGCAGACCCCCCTCAGTTTTTGTATCCAATACCATTTGGATAGTATGACTTCTTTGCTGTTGCAGCAGGGTGCATCCCCCGATGTCTCCAGGGGAGATGGCTGGACTCCTCTTTTATTGGCTTCCCGTCAGGGGCATCTCTGGGCGGTAAAACAACTATTACAGCGGGGTGCCCAGAGGGAACAGAGTTTATCCGATGGGCAAAGCCCACTTTCCCTTACCATGGAGAATGCTCATTTTGAGGTTGCCGACCTATTGGTTCAGCAGGGCAGCAGACTTTACGGGACCATGGAATTGACCGACTCCCTGGCTGAACAGATCTATCGACGAAAAATTGCCCTTAGGGAAGCCTTGGTTTTAGTGGATACCGGTCTAGACAGCCATGTTTTATTGAATGCCGCGCAACATGGCGACAGCGATTTAGTAACCATTCTTATAGCCCAGGGAATGGCGCCCGATAGCCGTGATAGCCAGGGAATCACTCCGCTGATGGCGGCAGTGCAGAACGGGCATATCAATACTGCCAGAGTATTATTAAATCTTGGAGCATCGCCAAACGGTTCGGATGTTCAAGAAATTCGCCCTCTTCTGCTGGCGGCAGCTCAAGGTGATATCCCTATGATGCAGCTGCTTTTTGATGGCGGAGCCGACCTGGACCGGGGTGAATCGCTGGAGTTTACCGCCCTCTATCATGCTGTCATTTTTCAACAGTCCCAAGCACTGAACTGGCTGCTCCAGCAGGGAGCCGCGCTAAACCGCCGCGATCAGCAGGGGCGAACCGCCTTGATGATTGCAGTCTATCTGGGAAATCGAGCCTTGGTAGAACCTTTAATTGAAAAGGGTGCAGTGGTTGTGTGGACGGATTTTCAGGGAGAAAGTGCTATTTATTATGGTCTATGGGCCTATGAGCGAAACCTGGGAGTGGATTATTATGGAATCATTGACCTTCTAATAGACCGGGGATTAGACTCCCGCCGCTATGCTCCCATGGCAATAAATCCCCGTTATTTAGAACTGCTGGAAGCACGATACCGTTAAAAAAAAAGGAAAGGTTGATATGAATAATTTGAAGAAATTCCTTAGACACCATGAATATGAAAAAATGGCCGCCCTGGTGGGGGGAATGAGAAATTCCATGAATATGATTGCCCGAGGGGAAGAGCAGTTTATAACTCCCCAGCATTGGAGGGAATATATTCAATCTTTATTGGATGCCCAGGACGATACAGGACGTTGGACCGTGGCGGAGAACCCCATGGAACTTCCTCCGGAGGAACAGGTTGAGTTTATCCAGTTCCCCTGGGCCCTTGCTTTGGCCTCCCTGGCCTTGGACTTTCAGCTCTTTCCGGAATGTCAGACCAAAAATAGCTTACAAGCCTTTGATAAGGGAGCCCAGGCTTTCAGTCTGAAGGGCTTTGGTGAGGATGATGTTTTTCAGGTCTGTGAGATACTGATGATATTTATTGAGGGACAACTACCCCAATGGTTAAAAACCCACGATAGGCCTTCGGCTCTTCAGGATCAACTGGAGCAATGGCATCAGGATTTCCAGAAAAAGTTGGACAGCGGCAATACGGTCTTACCCTATGGAGGGGATTATTCCCCCATTTTTAAAGAGATCCTTCAAGGATTAAACCTTGGCTAAAAAAAAGCAGGAAAATGGTGCCCCGTCAAAGGACAAGTCCCGCCAGAGTTATTGGATAGCGCAATCTTTGCTTATCCTGTTTATCCTTATTGGACTTTTCCTGCTTTTCAGTCCCTTGTCACCCCTGGGAATTCGAACCGGACACATTGCCATGATGGAACAAAAGGTCCGGTCTCTTGGGGAATTAGTTACGGTGGATCAATTATATCGGGATGTAATTTACCGTCAGGAAAAAAGGTTAATCTCCGATAAACGTATCCTTTTTTCCATGGATTTTCATATTAAAGCCGGTTTATCCCTGGAGAATGCAAGGGTTAGCATGGATAGAGCCGGTGTACCACATGTAACCCTGGATCCCCCTAAAATCATTTCCCTGGATGCCGACGAACTGTCCATCCAGCAGATTTTTATCCGGGAGCAATTTGCCCAGATCTACCAAAGCGACTACATGGAAGTTATCATGTCCGAAAAAGAGCGGCTCCAAGCAGAAGCCCTGGAGAGCGGTTTATTGACCCGTGCCCAGCAGCAGGCAGAATTCCTGATTCGTCAAATTTTCAGAATGGCTGGCTACGATCAGATCATTCTGGATTTCAGGGAGCAGCTATGAAAAAACTCTCCCGTTTAATGCTCAGTCTAAGTCTGGCGGGTCTCGTCTTTATCCTTTTGCTTTTGGTTTGGCAATTCATTCCCAACAGCCTGTTGGGTCCGCTGATGGTCAGCCGCAGCTCTGTGATCACCGTGGCTTCTGAACTTCAGGATATGTCCCTTTTAAATACCTCGGAATATAAAATGAGGTTAAGATTCCCCTATGACTTTGCCCAGGGAAAACCCGACTGGACTTTATATAAAAATACCTGGGATTTTAATCAGGAATTGTTTTCTAAGAAAATTGATCCGGCTAATTATCCCGATGGTCAGGTTCCAGAACTTTGGCAAAGCGGGGAGTTCTATCTCCAATGCAGATCCATCGGAGTGGATCCCTTTGACTTCCGTTACGATTTTTTAGTGCTTTCTGTAATACTTAAGGGAGGTGTAGACCTTAGCCGAATAGTAGAAATTCAAGGTCTTTATGGCCCCGGAATGGATCAGAAAAATGATTCTCATAATATAACCCTTCCAGGGGCGGAAATAACAGAATTCATCATTGAAGATATGGATATGACTCAGCAGGGCTATCCCGATGCGCCCATATCCCCCGAGGAGCTGCGCTATTTAGTTGAGCTGCTCAGTCCCCGGATAGAACAATTGGCCATGGATGCAGGGTTGTTGGAAGACGCCGATCTACAGGCACAGCAGCTGATGAACCGTATATTGACTGTTGCAGGAAATAATCAAATTACCTTGAACCAGCCTTAAATATTTAGCCCTGCTACTAGGACCATGGGCTCTTTTTAGTTATGATTAGCCCCAGGAAGATTGATGCCTTCCTGAAGGAGAACAACATGAAACAACAAAAAGCATTTTCTGCATCGGTTATCGCTCTATTAGCAGTGATGACCGCCATCACCGTAATTTTTACTCTTGCTGTCCGAATTCCCATGGGGCCCACCAAGGGCTACTTGTCATTGGCAGATGTGGCTGTATATTTTGCCTCTTTTGCCTTCGGACCTCTGGTGGGAGGTTTTTCTGCAGGTGTGGGAACTGGATTGGCCGATGTTCTAGGGGGATACGCTATTCCCTGGGCACCTATTTCTTTTCTGGTTCATGGTTTGCAGGGCCTGGTAGCTGGATGGTTTTGCCGTAAAGGATCTTTCCCCATGATGCTCTTAGGATGGTTCCTGGGAAGTTTGATAATGGTGGGCGGTTATTTTATTGCAGCAGCTTTCCTATATGGTACCGGTACGGCCCTGACAGAAGTTTTGGGAAACATCGGTCAGGTTTCAGCTGGAGGATTTGGCGGAATGCTGCTTTATTATGCAGTGAGAAAAGCCTTCCCAGCCATTAAAGATCTGGCCAAACCCAAGGAGTGGGAAGAGGAATGACTTTACCCTTCCCGGTAAGGGTGGAGGATTTTAGCTTCACCTGGCCCGGGGCCGGACAACGGGCACTGTCTCAATTAAATCTTCAACTTCGACCCGGAGAGATAATCCTTTGTTCCGGTGCGGCCGGTTCGGGTAAAAGTTCTCTACTTTTGGCCCTTACCGGTCTTATCCCCCATAAAACCGGTGGCAAAATCGCCGGCAGTATTAAAATAGATGGTCAGGATACCCGGGACTTATCTCCCCTGATTATATCCAAAACAGTGGCCATGAGTTTTCAGCAACCCCAGGATCAGTTTTTCACCTTAACCTTAAGAGAAGAGCTGGCATTTTCCCTGGAACAGCAGGCTTTAGACCCCAGTGAGATTAAAAAAAGGGTTGTAGAAGCTCTGGAGTTCACAGGATTGGGTGGAATGGAAGAGCGCAGTCCTCAAGAACTTTCAGGCGGAGAGATGCAACGGGCCTCCTTGGCGATCCTTCTCGCACGAAGACCTCGGGTCTATCTCTTAGATGAACCCTTGGCAGCCCTGGATCCTCAAGGACGAAAAGAGATGATTCATCTATTGGGACAGGTCTGCCATAGAGATAACGCGGCCATGGTAATCTGTAGCAAAAGCCCCTTTCCGCTGCTGCCCCTGGCAAATTCCTGTTTGCTGCTGAACCAGGGAGAGAGCTCGGGATTGATTCCCAAGGAAGACATCCAATCCATACTGGATAATTTTAAATCCTCGGGGGTAAACCTATCTCAAATTTATCGTTTAGGGGAAGAATTGAAGGTGGATAAACACATTACGGAAGATCTTTGGAAGTTATCTCAGGCTCAAAAGATCCTTAGAGCCATGTGATATGAAGATTCTTCAAATCGATCAGCTGTTTTACCGTTATTCCCCGGACAATCCCCTTCTGGAAAATTTATCACTAACCTTGGAAAAGGGAGAGGTCCTTTGGCTGGCCGGCCATAACGGCAGCGGAAAGAGCACTTTGATGAAGCTGCTCATGGGATTGCTAAAGCCCCAAGCCGGGGGAATCCTTTTAAACCAAGTGGATATAAGCAATTTGGGAATCATTAAGCGGGCCGGAATTATGGGTTTGGCCATGCAGAATCCAGATTTACAACTCTTTGCCTCCTCTTTGGAGGAAGAATTGAGTTTTGGCCCTAATAATTTAGGATGGCCTCAAGAAAAGATAAACCCCAGGATTTCCCAGGCTAAGCAGCTCTTTTCTTTGCAGAATATTGGAAATGGCCCTCCTTTGATGCAGACCTTTGCGGTAAGAAAGCGTATAGGCTTGGCGGCTATTGATATGATGGATCCCCAAATCTACTTGCTCGATGAGCCCGATTGGTCCATGGATCGTTCTGATCGGGAGATGCTATCAGCATGGATAGATAGAGAAACAGAACAGGGTAAAACATTTATCATTGTTTCCCATAATCGGGAATATATGGCTGAGATTTGCCATTCCATGGTGCTGCTTCGTAGAGGGGCTCCCTGTGGATGGGGAAGGGTAGATCAAATGATTTATCAGGAGCAACCCTGGATAGATGAAATGGATCTTACCTTGCTGGCCAAGGAGTATCTTCCGGGAAAACAACCCCTGAGTCCTTCATCCTGGATAAAGGATTTCCTTCCTAATAATCCAGATCCCCAAGAGGGAGAAGATCGATGACCGGAGATTTTTATCAGCCCCGTCGAGGTTGGCTGCATGGTCTGGACCCACGAAGTTCATTGATATTAAGTTTTGTCACGGTGGTCTCACTTTTTATTATCTCACAACCCCAATGGCTGCTGGCCGCGTTGTTGGTTATTCATCTACTTCTTTTTTCTGCCAGAATATCCCTAAAGGTATGTCTGCGTCTTTGGGCTATCATTCTTCCATTAATGTTGATGATTTTTATACTCTGGCCGCTTTTTAATACTCAGGGAGAAAGAGTGCTTTTCCATTGGCGGTTTATTAAAATCACCCAAGAGGCCCTTTTGAGCGGTGCTGCCACGACTTTGCGTCTACCCTCTTTACTGCTGGCTTCCTATATGCCGTTGATGACCCATCGGCAAAATGTTTTAATC
>JAQICO010000035.1 GCA_027858495.1 Spirochaetaceae bacterium | reverse complement strand
GTATTGTTAGTATTTAAAAAAGAAACAAGATTATAATTTAACAAATTGGTGAATAATTTTAATATTTGGCTTTTTTATGTTACTATTATATAAATCTTTTAAATCAAAATAAATAATTTGATTAGAATGAATATGAGGGATTTTGTAGGAGTCAAGTTTGGATCAAAAAACAATTTTAGAAGCCATTGTACAGGGGTTTCAAAAAAGTCCTGAACAGAGAATTGTCAGTTTATCGATTATTGGTTTGATGGTTATTCTTTTATCTCTATTGCCTCTATTCTACCGTTTATATCAACGATTGAAACAATCGGGTTATTGGAAAAAAGAACATGATAGGCTAATACGAAAATATAACTTAACCATAAATGAAATGGATTTAATTGATAATTTGTCTAATTTTCTCATTGAGCCTCTTCATAAGAATCTTATTTTAAAAAATAAAAATACCTTTATGCGAACCCTTTCTCTTTATGAAAAACAAATAGGAGAACCATCTCCCTTTGCAAAAGACTTAATGATAAAGATATTTGGTGAAAGGGGAGATGAATTTCCAAAGGGCTTCGAAAAGGCCCATGGAATCGGACGTCCTGTAAGATTATATACCTTTGATGGCAATATTTATTCCGGATATCTTACAGCTAAGAAAAGAGAGGTTCTTACTTTGGCTGTTATTAAAGTTGCCAGCACAGAGAAAAAAAATAATCTAGGACGAATATTCATACAGGACTATGGTGGAATTATTTACTATCCCATCTCCAGTATTAGCCAGATGGGGGAAAATACATGGCGAATAAAAATCGCTGAAAAATCATCCAAAAATAAGAAGCCTATTATCCTCCCCGATGTGCTTGTTCATTGTCATTCAGAACAAGAACCTTTTAAAACACCCATGATCATCTATTCCAATGGATTCTGCAGAATAGAGAATGTTAATGGTATTTTAAAAAAAGGAAAGGCAATTAAAATTAGTCTACTGAAGGATTCAAATAAAATCTATAGGGGAAATGCATTGATAACTGGATTATCATTAAATAAAAAATCAGCAACTCTAAAATTTGGCTATGTTAAAGTGTAAATTGTTTATCTTTAATTAGAAATACCTTTCAAAGAGTTCAAGAAGTAAATCCCGAACTTCCATGATACTTCCATCAAGGGTACAACCCGAGGCTTTTGCATGACCGCCGCCACCCAAGGAGTGGGCGATTTCTCCAACATCCAAATCTCCCGAAGAGCGAAAACTAACGGAGACTTGGTTATCCTTCATTTCTTTAAGCAGCAGGATAATTTCACAGTGTTGGATGGACTGCAGCATTTGATAAACCGTTCCAGCATCGCGGATGGTTAAATTTAACTCATCATGATCTTTAAGTTCTTCCCAGCTGTAGATCAATTTTCCAAAAAAGTATAAATTTGATCGGCCAATAATTCTTGCAACAAGTTTCTGTGAAGCAAGATCTTTACCCCCGTTAATTCTGCTGTAGGTTGAATTCGGATTGATCCCCGACTCTGCCAGTCGTGCGATGCTTCTAAGGGCTTGCAGATTGTTTTCGGCCAAATGTTTGAAAAAAGCTGTGTCAGTGCAAAAGCCAAAGAATATGTAATTTGCTTCTTCCGAATTTGGTTTTTTTCCTGAAGCTTCGATGATCTGTTGTATCAACAGGGTGGTAGAAGGACTTTGTGCATCCACCATGGAATATTCTCCCTGCAGAGAACCGGAACTGTGATGATCTATGATCATCAAGGGAAGAGTTATTTCTTCAATGGGTAGTCCGGTGCGATCCAGGGTGGAACAGTCCAATAGAATCATCAGACTTTTAGGGGGAATATCCTCAACCATGGGAAGTTTCCGGTTAAAGAGACTTTCCCAATTATGTATTTCTGGTTTAAAAAAAGGACCGGCGGAATAGATCTTTACACTTCGATCTAGCCTTTTTAAAAAAGAAGCTAAAGCCAACTGAGAGCCCAAACAATCCCCATCTGGACATTCATGTCCCAATATGAGGAAATGTTCGAACTCAAGTAGGCTTTGATAAATTTCTAAGGCTGTCAATTATTAGAACTCTATTTTCATGGTCTCAAGGGTCACATCAAACTCATCGCTAAGATCCATTTGCCGGCTCAGGGTACTCCAGGTGGGATCATTCTGATTACTGAATACATAGAGTCTCAAATGATCAAGTACTGCATTTTTATAATAAAGAGTAAGATATGGATAGGTTTTCTCGGCTCCATAGACAATTTGAGCTATTCCCGCCGGATTAGATTGAAACCATTCCAGTGGAATATAAAGATCATGAAGCTGAGCGTATTTATCGTAATAAACGACTTTATAACCTAGGGGATGAGGTGCAACAGAAACCACCATTAAATCCACTGAATAAAACTCTGATTCACGGGTTTCCGCGGTCAGGGTAAATGAAGCCATTATGGCTAATAAACTTAATATAAACAGGATTTTTTTCACTTGAACAGACCTCCCTGTAGTATGAATTATCTATGAGTACTCAGTTTTTTTCAAGAGAAATTTATTTTTTATTCTTTCTTTGGGGCAGTAAAAATTCTAGAGCTTCATTTACCGAGGAAAAATAATGGAACTCAAGATTATCCTTCACCTCCTGGGGTAAATCGTCTGTATCCTTTCTATTTTTCTCCGGTAGAACAATACTCTTTATTTTATTCCTATGGGCCGCAAGTATCTTTTCTTTGACACCGCCTATGGGCAACAAACGGCCGGTAAGGGTTATTTCTCCAGTCATTGCCACATTTTTTCTTAAGGGTTTATCCAATAATGCGGACAATAGGGCAGAGGTCATGGTTATTCCTGCAGAAGGACCGTCTTTCGGAATGGCGCCTTCGGGAACATGTATATGAATATCCCGTTTCTCATTAAAGTCTATGGGGATTTTCCATTTATTGGCATGTTTCCGAAGGTAAGAAAGAGCAATTTGTGCGCTTTCCTTCATCACATCTCCCAGCTTGCCCGTAAGAATTAGTTTGCCTGAGCCATCCAGTAAGGCTACTTCTACAGGAAGTATTCTACCACCGACTTCAGTCCAGGCCATACCTATGGAAAGGCCGGGATGATTCTCCAGTTGAAAATCATTTTCATCAAATATCGGTTTCCCAAGGAGTTCTTCCACCAACCTGGAATCCACATCTTTTTTTAGACTGCCCTTGGGTAGCCGCTGGTCCTCTTCTGAAAAACCAGACTTGGTTGAATAGAATTGCTGATACTGATGAATAGACTGGGAATTCAAAATATATCTTCCGGCCCTGCTTTGGTAAATTTTGAGCTCTCGTCTTAGTAGTTTCCGAATGACCTGAGAAATTTGTTTTTCCAGATTCCTAACTCCGGCTTCCATGGTGAAACGGTTTATTATCGTTTTAAAAGCATCTTCATCGAAGTTTACATCTATTCTTTCAAGGCCCATCAACTGCAGTTGTTTCGGTAAAATAAAATACTTGGCAATGTTGATTTTTTCATATTCTGTATAGCCGGGAATCTCAATTACCTCCATTCTATCCAGTAGAGCCCGGGGGATATTATGAAGAGAGTTGGCAGTTGTGATAAACATCACCCTTGATAGATCGTAGGGAACCTCTAAATAATGGTCAGTAAAGGTGCTGTTTTGTTCGGGGTCAAGAACTTCCAGCAATGCTGCTGCAGGATCTCCCCGGAAATCATTGCTCATCTTATCTATCTCATCCAATAGGAAAACAGGATTGGAAGAGCCCGCCTTCTTTAAGGATTGGATGATACGGCCGGGTAAAGCTCCTACATAGGTCTTTCTATGGCCACGTATTTCTGCTTCATCTCGTACACCGCCCAGAGAAATCCTTACAAACTCCCTATTAAGGGCTCTGGCTACGGAACGCCCTAGAGAAGTTTTACCCGTCCCTGGAGGTCCCGTTAAACAGAGAATAGCGCCCCGGGAGCCTTGATTCATCTGTCGTACAGCGATGAAGTCTAAAATGCGTTCCTTGGCTTGTTTCAGATCGTAATGATCCTTCTCCAGTATTCTCCATGCTTCCTGAAGGTTATGGCTGTCATGGGTGTGAATGTTCCAGGGCAGATCGGCAATCCATTCCAGATAGGTTCTCAATACGCCTGATTCAGGAGCCATGGGCTGTAGACGGTTTAAACGCTTTAGTTCTAACTGACTCTTTTTTCTAACCTCTTTCGGTAGATCAAGTTTTTCAAGTCTTTCTTTGAGTTCTTTGTTACCCGTGGGATCCTCTTCTTCATTGCCCAGCTCTTTGTTGATTTCCTTTAGCTGTTCATTTAGAAAATAATCCTTTTGAGTCTGCTCCATTCGGTTACGTACCCGTCCATCGATATCCTGTTTCATTGTAATGAATTCCATTTACATTTGCAGTGCTACAGCCAGTTCTTCAAGCCGTTGTTTTATTGGGCGATCTTCCAAATAAAAGAGTTTTTGCTCAATGGATATATTTAAACCCGAAGCTATATGGCTAATGAGACGAGAGGGTGTTTCCGCTTTTTTTACATGGGAGACCAGTTCACGGGGTATTCGTTTTTTTACTTTACTGAATTCTAAAAAGGAATTCTGCAAGGTCTGCATCAATGAATAGATATCTCCATCGATGTCGTTGCTTTCTGAGATCAGTTTGACCGATGCAATGACGATTTCTTCTTTTTTGTTTATTTGGTTCAGCTTGCATCTTTCTCGACCTTCAACCAGCACACGCATATTTCCATCGGGCAGTTTTAATACCTGCAACACGTGGCATAGAGTGGCTACTTCATGAAAATCCTGTAGCTGTGCACTCTTAGCGGGATATTTTTGATATCCCACAATAATGTCTCGATCTTTCTTTAAAGCCAGTTCAAGTGCACTGACCGTGGGAGATTTTTTAACAAAAAAAGGAACCACCACATGGGGGAAAATAACCAGGTCCCCCATGGGGACCAAGGGATAGTCCCGGCGGTTATTATGCTGTAATTTGCCTATCTTCATCTTGTCCATCCTTAAGTGCATCAGGCTTTTCTTCAGAGAGCATTTCAATAATGGGTGTCTCATCTTTTAGGATAACATCTTGGGTTACCACTACCTTTTTGTTGCCTTTGATGGAAGGTATTTCAAACATAATTTCAGTCATGGCAGATTCTACAATGGATCTGATACCCCGGGCGCCGGTTTTACGGGCCATGGCCTTTTCTGCAATGGCTTCAATGGCATCGTCTTCAAAAACAAGCTCTACATCATCCAATCTAAGATTGGCTTGGTATTGCTTGATCACCGCATTTCTAGGTTCGGTAATTACTTTTTTAAGGTCCTCTTTATTCAATAATCCAAGAGAAACAGTAATGGGTAGACGACCGATAAATTCCGGAATTAAACCATATTTAATAAGATCATCGGGTTGAAGATCCTTGAATATTTCATTGAGTTCCTTTTCTTGGGTTTTTCGTACATCGGCCCCAAAACCCATGGAATGCTGTGAAACTCTGGATTCAATCATTTTATCCAGACCTACGAAGGCTCCCCCGCAGATTATGAGAATATTTGAGGTATCCATCTTTATCATTTCTTGGTTGGGATGTTTCCGTCCTCCCTGAGGTGGGACAGAAGCTGAGGGTCCTTCGATAATTTTTAAAAGAGCCTGCTGAACGCCTTCTCCAGACACATCTCTGGTTATGGAAACGTTTTCGCCTTTTCGGGTTATTTTGTCTATTTCATCGATGTAGATAATACCACGCTCGGCTTCTTTAATATTATTATCTGCTGCCTGTATGAGCTTTAGAAGGATGTTTTCCACATCCTCTCCCACATAACCAGCCTCAGTAAGGGTGGTTGCATCGGCAATGGCAAAGGGTACATTAAGACGTTTTGCCAAGGTTTTCGCAAGCAGGGTTTTACCTGTTCCTGTGGGACCTATAAGTAAAACGTTGGATTTTTCAATTTCTACATCATCATCGGAAATTTTGCCCTTCTGAGCTATTCGTTTGTAGTGATTATACACTGCAACCGATAAAACCCGTTTTGCATCTTCCTGACCAACTACGTATTGATCAAGGAATTCTTTCATTTCCTTGGGAGTAGGAAGATCACCTTTAAAACCACTGCTTTCTTCCTCTTGTTCCTCTTCTGTCAGGATCCGAGAACAAACACCTACACATTCATCACAGATAAATACACCGATACCGGCAATCAATTTGCTAACTTTTTCCGAGGGTCTACCGCAGAATGAACAAACCTTATTTTCTTTGTTTTTAGATTTTGCCATGATTACTTCCTTTCAAGTATACTGTCAACAACGCCGTATTCCGCGGCTTCCTTGGCGGACATGAAAAAATCTCTTTCAATATCCTTGGTAACCTCTTCTTCCGTCTTTCCTGTATTCGCCGCAAAATATTGAGTCAGCAGATGTTTCAATCGTAGAATTTCACGGGCATGAATATCTATATCCCGTGATTGCCCCTGGGCTCCGCCCCAGGGCTGATGAATCATGATTCGGGCTGAAGGAAGGGCCATACGTTTTCCCTTGGTTCCTCCGGCAAGTAAGATGGCTCCCATGGAGGCTGCTTGACCCATGCAGATGGTCTGAATATCCGGTCGAATATACTGCATGGTATCGTAGATGGCTAGCCCAGCTGTCACTGAACCACCGGGGGAGTTTATGTATATGTTAATATCCTTTTCAGGATCTTGGGACTCCAGGAACAGAAGCTGGGACACCACCAGGTCAGCTGAAACGTCGTTTACTTCTCCGTCCATAAATATAATTCTATCTTTCAGTAATCTAGAGAAAATATCGTAGGATCTCTCTCCTGCACTGGTTTGTTCTACCACATAGGGTACAAGATTGGCACTGCGCTCATTCATTGGGTCCAAAGCTCCTTATATATAATTGGCTATTGATTAAGCCTTGATGAAATCCTGGTAGGAGAATTTTTCTCCCTTGGCCTTCTTGCTTTGATTCAGCAGGTAGTCCACCAGCTTTTTTTGTTGTATATCCTTTTTAAGATACTCCACAAGACCGTTTTCACCAAATGTTTTTTTCAGATCTTCCTTGGACATACCATAGGCTTCTGCCTGTTTGGCCATTTCTGCATCCATTTCTTCATCGCTTACTTCTATCTTTTCCTGTTCCTGAATCTTACCGAGAACCAATTGGCCTTTGAGGTTTTTTACTGCATCGGCTTCCCAGTCTTTCATCATGTCTGCCTTGGTTTTACCCTGGGCTTCTAAGATGGGAACAATTTGTTCTTCGGGCATTCCAAATCTTTGGATAAAAGATTTCCAGCTGTTTTCCAGTTCTGCATTGATCATCGATTGGGGCAGCATAATGGTGTGGGTTTCCACCAATTTATCCATCAACTGTTCCAGAAGTTTATTTCTTAAACTGTCAGCCAACTATTTCAGTAGTTTATCATTGATAGTGGCTTAAAGTACATCAAAGGTTTAATATATTTCACTTAC
>JAQICO010000184.1 GCA_027858495.1 Spirochaetaceae bacterium | reverse complement strand
TAACTTCTTAACTTCTTAACTTCTTAACTTCTTAACTTCCGAGCTTTCAGTGCTTTCCGCTGTTTGAAAAAAAGAGATTGAACAACGGAACACATGAAACATAGGAAAGAAGAGAGGGTTTGTCCCGTTCCCCATATCTGCGTCTATCTGCGTTCATCTGCGGCTTAAAAATTTCCCTCTCGAAAATCCATCCCCCGCCATTAAGACAATTCCCCCGGAGAAGCCATCAGCCCCTCCAGGATTATCTTCTCTTTTCAAGTGATTTAAACCTGAGTCAGAGTCACCGCGCAGGTATTGATTATATCTTCCACAGAACAGCCTCGGCTCAAGTCTGAAATAGGCTTGGAAAATCCCTGTAGAAAGGGACCATAGGCTCCGGCACCGGCAAAACGCTGTACCAATTTATAGCCGATGTTACCCGATTGCAGGTCTGGGAAGATCAGGGTATTGGCCTTTCCCGCCACAGGAGAACCGGGGGCTTTACTGGCTCCTACCGAAGGAACCACTGCGGCATCCAGCTGCATTTCGCCGTCCACCACCAAATCTGGCGCCAGCTCTTTAACCTTGGCCATTGCCTGGGTAACCTTATCCACCATGGGATGTCTCGCAGAGCCCTTGGTGGAGAAACTCAACATGGCTACCAGGGGTTCGGTCTGTAAAAAGGTTCTACAAGATTGAGCCGACTGGGTGGTGATTTCCGCAAGCTGATCCACCGTTGGATCGGGGATGGTGGCGCAGTCACTGAAGATCATCAGGCCGTCCTTACCCCATTTTTTATCGGGCATATCCATGACAAAACAGGAAGAGGCAGAACGCACACCGGGGGCGGTTTTGATAATTGTAAAGCCTGAAACCAGTACTTTCCCGGTGGAGTTTTCCGCACCGGCCACCATGGCATCGGCATGGCCTAAACGTACCATCATGGCACCCCAGTTCAGGTTATCCTCCATTTTTTTACGGGCGTCTTCCATTTCTATGCCCTTATGCTTTCTCAGTTGGAAAAATTCCTCGGCGTATTCTTCCCGGCGTTCAGAACTGTAGGGATCCTGGATCTCGATATCATGAAGGGACACTCCAGCATCGGAAGCTGCTTCACGTACGGTCTCTTCTCTACCTACTAAAAAAACCACCGATGCCAGTTTTTTATCTGTGATGATACGGGCTGCATGGATGGTTCTATTTTCAGTTCCCTCTGCCAGAACCAGACTATGCTGAAGTTCCCGGGCCTTTTTTCTCATATTTTCTGTAAAGGACATATTTAACTCCTGTTCTATTATCTCCTATAAGTTTAAAGGTTGAGGGTTTTTTTTTAAAGGGGAAGATTGAAAAAATGATTACTTTAACCGAGGAACCATCAAATAACACTTTCTGGCCACCTGGACAGCTTAAAGGGTTCCAGGTTATAACCTTTTTATGGATTTACCTAACCAACAGTTTAGCTGTACCCTCTGCGGAGAATGCTGTTCCGGTGATATGAGGGTTTTCCTCAATCCCCATGATCTTCAAAAGATGAGGGACTATCTTGGTTTAAGAACTAATCAGGAATTACTGGAACAGAACTATATCGTTCTGGGAAAAGCCCAGTGGGGTTTATTACTGCCTGGAATAAGATTTAAACGTACCCAGGGGCTGCAGTTTTGCCCTTTCCTAACAAATCATCTGGACGATTCTGGGCATTACCGAGGTCTTTGTTTTCTCCATCCCCATAAAAAGCCCCTGGTCTGCGCCCTGGCTCCCTATGCCCGGGAATTGGATATGGATACCCGTCAATCAAGATTTTATTTCCAGGAACCCATAAAGAATTGCCCCGGCTGTAAAAGCCTGGAGCTTTATGGATTGACAGAGCTTTTCCCACAGGTGGAAGCTGAGCTGCAGATGGAGGAAGAATATCTTCTTAGACTGCGGGAATCCATAAAAAATCAGCATTCTAACCAAGAGATATTGAAAAACCATTTTGGTTTAACATTGGCCGATTAAACAGCCATTTCTTCCATGGCCTCTGGTTTTGGTCCCTTTCTGAAACGTATATAATTTATTATGGCCCGGATGGTTTCATCCAGAAGCACTGCTATAAAAACTCCTTTGATTCCCCAATCCAGCACAAAAATAAAAGTGGCTGATAGGGCCAGAACCTGAATGGTCCCAAGTATCTGAGTGTACATCATCCATTGGGTATCTCCATAACCCCGAATGGCAAAGCCTGTAACGATATTAACAGATCGGGGAAAGAAATTGATACCTGCGATAACCAACAGGGGTACGGCCTGGTTGATGATATCTTCATCGGCCGTAAATATGCCTAATATCAGCCGGGGGATAAAAAGAAAGCAGAGCAGCACCAGCACTGAGATCACCGAGCTGTGTAATAATCCTTGATGACCGGGTTTTAAAATGTCATCGATTTTCTTTTCTCCTATGGCATGGCCGGTCAGGGTCATCACCCCTTGTCCCAGCGAGACAAACATCAAGGCCGGCAGTATATCCACACTAAAAACTATGGTATGAATCCCTGCGGCTATGATGCTGATAACATTGAGTAAGCGGATTAAACCCAAATTACCAAGATTCCACAGGAACTCTTCTCCCGCAGCGGGCAATCCTTTTTTGGCTGCCTTGATGAAGGGCCCTATTTTACCTTGAATCACCTTGGAAAAACGAATTTGAAAGGGAATCTCCGAGGAACGTATTAAAATGAATAGCAACAGAACTAATCCAATAAATTCGGCGATGGATGTGGCCAGGGCTGCTCCGCGTATACCCATTTCAGGAAATCCCCAATTGCCGAAGATCAACAGCCAGTCAAGAATCAGATTGAGCAGCGACCGGACCACACCGGCAATGAGAATGGGCCGGGTGTAGCCCACCGACTGCATGATGCTCGTACAGCCTGAGAAGATTCCTGTACCCAATATCATGGGTAAAAGGAAATATATATAGTCCAGACAAAATCCCAGCACCGGTTCCTTTACGCCCATAAGGGTGAAAATAAACCTTGCGCCGAAGAGCCAAAGAAAGAAGATTAACAAAGAGAAAAGTGTGGTGAATTTTAAGCTGCTGTGAGCCATTTCCTCCACCTCTTCCAGATTCTTAGCCCCGATTCCCTGGCTCATAAGAACCGTGGCACCGGTGGCCAGGGAGAAGATCAGACCCATGGTGGTCCAGAGAGGAGCCGTTACATTCCCCAGGGCACTCATATATTCCACTTGAATCTGTCCAAGAAAGGAACGGTCTATCATCAGCTGGATTTGTGAAACCAGCATGTTCAGCATTAAAGGCAGAGCAATGCCCCACAGGGTTCTTTTTTTATCCATCTTTACCTCTTATTCCTGGGGAAAGGGATTCTAATTAATAATTCTTTTTGAATCCTCGGACAATGTAATATGGAACCACATTCCTTTAATAGCTCTACAAATGGATATAAGTATTTTTTACCTTAATTCTCAATAACAAATTGCCTGTTAAATGTTTATATTCAGTCCATGGTAATAAAAACTTCCGGGTTTTTCATATTCCATATTGACAACATAGGGAAATCCCCTATATTTAATCATCTGCAGACATGGGACCCCTTTCATGCTAACGGAGTCTGCCTTTTGTTTTGTTACAGGAGGAAGTGGTGGGCAAAAAAAGTTTTTGGGATTCTTGGAATATTGATAAATCCGCAGAATTATACGCCTTAAAAGATTGGGGTGCCGGTTATTACGGCATTGATTCCCAGGGAAATTTGACCATCCGGGTACAGACTCCTCAGGGCCTGCAGGAAATTCCCTTCACCGAAATTATCTCCGGCATCACCGAGCGGGGCATGAACCTGCCTGTTCTTTTACGGATTGAAAATTTCTTAGATTCACAGATTTCAAAGCTAAACCTTTCCTTTAAAAAAGCCATGGAGGCACAGAATTATACCAATGTTTACCGGGGCGTTTACCCCATCAAGGTGAACCAGCAGGAACAGGTCCTCCATGAGATTACCCGTTTCGGCGCTCAGTATCACCATGGCCTTGAAGCGGGAAGTAAGGCGGAATTAATTGCAGCATTGGGAATTATGGAAGATCCGGAAGCCTGCTTGATCTGCAACGGTTATAAGGATGAGGAGTTTATCGATCTAGCCCTAAATGCTATAAAAATGGGCTACAAGGTGTTTCTTGTTCTGGAAATGCCCATGGAATTGGAATTGATTATCAAGCGTTCCCGGGCCTTGGGTATTGAACCAAAACTGGGTGTGCGATTTAAACTTTCTGCCCGGGCCGGCGGTCACTGGAGTGAGTCCGGAGGAGACCGGAGTCTATTCGGCCTCAGCAGTACTCAGGTTATTCAGGTGGTGGACCGTCTCAAGGATGAAGGCCTGCTGCACTGTTTAGAATTACTGCATTTCCACCTTGGTTCTCAGGTGCCCAATATTCGGGATATCCGCCGGGCCGTACTGGAAGCCGCCCGCTTATACGGAGGCCTGGTCAAGGAAGGCGCACCCATGGGGCATTTTGACCTGGGAGGCGGCTTGGCCGTGGATTATGACGGCTCCCAAACCAACTATGAACACAGCCGTAATTACGGTCTCGATGAATATACCTACGATATCATAGAACAGCTCATATCGGTGTTTGACCAGGAAGGGGTGGATCATCCTGTGGTTCTTTCCGAATCGGGCCGGGCCACCGTGGCCTATTACTCGGTGCTTCTGGTCAATGTGCTTGATGTAACCCGCTTTGAGCCCCAGCCATTGCCTGAGAAACTGCCCGAAGATACACCCGACACCATAGTCAGTCTCTACGATGTTCTGCAGGATATGTCCAGAAAAAATCTTCAGGAATGTTTTAACGATGCCTTGTATTTTAGAGATCAGTCGCTTCAGCTTTACCAGCATGGTCAAATCACCCTGCGACAGCGCTCTTTGATGGAAAATATCTTTCTCACCATCCTGCACAAAATATCCAATCATGCGGACTCATTAAAGCGTCTTCCTCCGGGATTGGAGGGATTAAACCAGGGCCTCTCGGATATCTATTACGCCAATTTTTCGGTGTTTCAATCCCTTCCCGATGCTTGGGCTATCGACCAGGTCTTTCCGGTGATGCCTATTACTCGGCTCAATGAAGCACCTACACGCCAGGGAATCATCGCAGATATCACCTGCGATTGCGACGGACAAATTAACCATTTCATCAGTATGAAAAATCCTCAGAGTACCTTGCCCCTCCATGAATTCAGCCATGATCAGGAATATTATTTGGGATTTTTTCTGGTGGGGGCTTATCAGGAAACCCTGGGTGATTTACATAATCTGCTGGGTGATACCAATGTTGTGAGTATTCGAATACAGCAGGATCAGACCTTTGATATTGTCCGGGAAATCGACGGAGATAGCATCGCCGATGTGCTGAGTTATGTTGAATATGAACCTCCTGTATTACTGGAACGTTTCCGTCAAAAGGCAGAGAGGGCCGTGAAACAGGGAAAGATAAGTCCTAGAGAACGAAGAGACATGGTGCAGGGCTTTGAAACCAGCCTGCGCGGATATACCTATTTTGAACGGGAGGATAACTGATATGGCAAAAGTAATGATCATTGGAGCCGGTGGAGTGGGCTCGGTAGTGGCCCATAAATGTGCCCAGTTGCCCGAGGTCTTTTCTGAGATAATGCTGGCCAGTCGTACCAAGTCAAAATGTGACGCCATTGCCCATCAACTGCCCAGGCCAATTGTCACAGCCCAGGTGGATGCAGACAATGTGGAAGATTTAACCGCCCTCATAAAGGATTTTTCTCCAGAACTGGTGATAAATGTGGCCTTACCCTACCAGGATCTGCATATCATGGATGCCTGCTTAAATGCCGGGGTAAACTATATGGACACCGCCAATTATGAACCACCCGATGTGGCCAAATTTGAATACCATTGGCAATGGGATTATCAAAAACGTTTTGAGGACGCAGGGTTAATCGCTCTGTTGGGCAGCGGATTTGATCCCGGGGTGACCAATGTTTTTACCACCTACCTTAACAAACATTATTTTGATGAAATCCACCAGCTGGACATCGTCGATGTGAACGGCGGAGATCACGGACAGCCCTTTGCTACTAATTTTAATCCGGAAATTAATATCCGGGAGGTCACAGCATCCTGTCGTCACTGGGAGGATGGGAAATTCATCGAGACCCCCGCCATGGGAGAGAAGAAAGTCTTTGACTGCCCTGAAAATGTGGGAAGTTTTAACATCTACCGCATGTACCATGAAGAATTGGAGTCTCTCACCAATCATTTTCCAACCCTTAAAAAAGCACAATTTTGGATGAGCTTTGGCGAGAATTACCTGAAACATCTGGAGGTTCTACAGAATGTGGGAATGACCCGCATCGATCCGGTGGAGTTTCAGGGACAGCAGATCATTCCGCTGCAATTCTTAAAGGCTCTCTTGCCGGATCCGGGTAGTTTAGGTCCCTTAACCAAGGGGCAGACCTGTATCGGCTGCATTGTGCAGGGGATTAAAGACGGTAAAAAAATTAAGAAGTATATCTATAATATCTGTAGCCATGAAGCAGCCTATAAAGAGGTCCAAAGCCAGGCTATCAGTTATACCACCGGGGTACCCGCCATGATCGGAGCAAAGATGCTTCTACAGGGTAAATGGACCGGTAAGGGTGTTTTTAACATGGAGCAATTTGACCCCGATCCCTTTATGGAGGATCTGAATAACTATGGACTGCCATGGACCGTTATAGACCAGAAGGATTAGATATTCAGGCCGTGGAAAGTCCGGCCTTCTGTGTAGATCTGGCTCTGCTGGAAAAAAATGCACAAATGATACATCAGGTCGGCCAGGAGGGTGGTGCTTCCATGCTGCTGGCCCTAAAGGCCTTTTCTCTCTTTGCCAGTTTTGACCGTATTAAACCCTATGTTCAGGGTATATGTGCCAGTTCTGTTCACGAGGCCCGATTAGGCCGGGAAGAAATGGACAAAGAGGTGCACAGCTACAGCCCGGCCTATTCTGAGACTCATTTAAAGCAGCTTATGGAGCTGTCGGATCACCTTATATTTAATAGTCCCGGCCAGTGGGAACGCTTTTCTGCATTGAGAGAGCAATACGCAGATAAGCTTAGTTTCGGTCTGCGGTTTAATCCCCGGCATAGCGAAACAGAACAGGCCATCTATGATCCCTCAGCCCCCAAATCCCGGCTGGGGACCATAAAATCCCAGCTGCCCCAGGGCTTTTTAAAAAATGTGGACGGTCTTCATATTCATAACCTTTGTGAGAAGGATTTTTCCGCTTTGAAACGCAGCTGGCAGGCCGTGGAACAACAGCTAGGCTCCGATCTTCATGGCCTGAAATGGATTAATCTGGGGGGCGGGCATCTGATCTCCCAGGGTGATTATCAACGTAAAGAACTGGTGGAATTTCTAAGGACTTTAAAGAATAAATACCAGGCTGATATCTACATGGAACCCGGAGAGGCCTGGGCTAGAGATACGGGTTTTTTGGTTTGTACCGTGCTGGATGTGGTACACAATGAGGGTGCCATTGCCATTTTGGACTGCTCTGCAAGCTGTCACATGCCCGATGTTCTGGAAATGCCCTACCGGCCCGATATTCTTGGAGCGGGAAATCACGGGGAAAAGGAATATGACTACCGCTTAGCCGGTATGACCTGTCTGGCTGGAGATGTCATCGGAGATTACAGCTTTGACCAAGCCTTAAAAGCCGGTGATAGATTGGTCTTCACCGACATGGCCCATTATTCCATGGTAAAGACCAATACCTTCAATGGGGTTAATCTTCCCAGCATCTATCTATATGATTCAAAATCCGGCGATTTGCAGCTGATTAAGAAATTTGGGTATCAAGATTTTAGGAGTCGTTTATCATGAGTTATTTTCTTTCATCGGAAGTAGAAAACAGTCTCGAGGACGAGGCTTTATTTCATGTTATTCCTGCCCCCCTGGAGGACAGCGTAAGTTATGGTAAGGGAACATCCCTGGGCCCTAAAGCGATCCTTGTAGCTTCACAGCAATTGGAGGTCTGGGATGGGGAATCTCTTCCCTGTGACCTTGGTATCCACACCACTGCAGCAGTGAAAGGGCGCAATACTGTGGAGTTTTTAGATAACCTCCAGGAACGGGTGGATAGGACCCTTTCCTTTAAAAAAATCCCTGTGGTTCTGGGGGGAGAGCATACGGTCAGCCTGGGAGCATGCCGGGCAGTGTTGGAACGTTACGGCGCCCATGTAGGGCTGGTACAGATTGATGCTCATGCAGACCTGCGTTATAGCTACGAAAATAACCAACTCAGCCATGCTTCGGTGATCCGACGGATACACGAGGAAAGCTTCTGGCCCATTTATCAGTTGGGGATTCGTGCCATCTGTCCTGAAGAAGTGGAGTACCAGAAGGAACAGGGAATCCATTGTCTCAGCGGTAAAGAAGCCTCTCAAGGCCCCGTAATGGATATAACCCTGCCCGATGAATTCCCTCCTTTGTTATACTTGACAGTGGATGTGGACGGTCTGGACAGCAGCATTATGCCCGCAACGGGTACTCCGGTTCCCGGGGGACTGCAGTGGTATCAAACCCTGTCCCTCATCGAATCGGTGGCTTCACAGCGTCAGATCATCGGTTTTGATCTGGTGGAATTGGCTCCTGAAAAAACCATGGGTTATTGTGATTACACCGCAGCTGAACTTTGTTATCGTATTATGGGGATTATTCAGCGCAGTAGGAGCTAACATTGGCAGATAATCATTCCCCCTAGGTTTTCCCTTGATTAAAAGAACTGGTCAGGTATATCATTTCTCATGGAAAAAAATAATCGAGTCATTAACATTTTTTGGGCCCTATGCGGCTTTACCGCAGTATTCCTTTTTCGCCGTAATTTATCGGCTGAATGGTTTTTATTTGCCGGGGAAACACAGGATATATTATATGCAAACTGGGTAAGCATTTTTCTTGAAAATCCCCTTAAGGGTTTTATTCTTACGGATTTTTTTGATTTTATTAACAGCCTGTTGGTTGCTCTGTTATATTTAGGAGTCTTTTTAAATTATTATACTCAAAGATTTAAGATAGCTCTGTTATGGGTCTTAATGGCTATCTTTTCCGCAGCGTTCTATTCCTTAGTCAGTCCGGCTTTAGCTTTTTATAATATGGCCAGGGTGGTTCATTTTGCCCCTGGGGGAGAGACCCTGGTTGCAATCATGGAATCAGCAGAACAATCTCTGAACATCCTGATCTCCCATGGAGGTCTCCCATCCCTTTTATCCCTGGCAGCTCTTTCATGTTTTTCCTTAGCAGGATTGGGATTTTCCCTGGTATTCTTAAAGGATAAGCAGAAGAAGTCTTGGAAGGCATGGATTGGCATAGCAGCCCATGGCTTTGCACTGCTCTATATCCCTTGCTCCTTTTTGTTTCCTGAATTTTCCTTTATTCCCATGGTCTTGTCAGCTCCTTTTATGATTCTCTGGCACTTTCTGTTGGCCTTGGAGCTGTTAAGAAAAAAAAGTATGTAAGTGATGCCAACTTTTAACTAAGTCTTTCCATGGGCGGTAGACTTTGATCCATCCTTTGACCATCTTTTTTAACGATATGTCCCGGGGCCCCAACCACTGTACAATGGGCAGGAACATCGCGGTTTACAATAACTGTTTCCGCTCCTATTTTACTGTGATTCCCAATATGGCAGGGGCCAAGAATGGTTGCATTGGCTCCAATCAGCACACCTTCTTCCAAGGAGGGATGGCGCTTTCCCTTTATATTTCCAGTACCACCAAGAGTTACTCCATGAAATAACACACAATCTTTACCGATCTCAACGGTTTCCCCAATGACAATGCCCATGCCATGATCAATAAAAAATCCCTTGCCGATCTTCGCTCCCGGATGAATCTCAATGCCCGTAAGAAATCGCATGAGTTGAGATATAAAGCGGGCAAAGAAACGCAGCCTAATGAAATAGAGAGGGTGGGAAATAAACTTATGAACCATCACTGCATGGAGTCCCGGGTATAGAAGGGGCTCTAAACCCCGGGCAGCTGGATCATTCCTGTATATAGCCTTAATGTCACTGAACATGGGGATTATACGTCGTATTTTCCAGCGGAAACATCCCCACCGCGGCCCGTCCAGTTAGTATGGAAGGATTCTTCCTCGGGACGGTCAATCCTCCGGTAGGTGTGGGCTCCAAAATAGTCCCGCTGGGCCTGTAAGAGGTTGGCCGGAACCACTGCTGAGGTATAGCCGTCAAAGAAGGAAAGGGCACTGGTCATGGTGGGCAGCGGTATAGCTGCACTTAAGGCTTGAGACGCCACGTTTCTCCAAGATTTTTGTGCATTCTCCAAAATCCCTGCAAAATAGGGGTCCAATATCAGGTTTTTCAATTCAGGGTTCTTTTCATAGGCCAGATTTATTTTATCCAGAAAAGCCGAACGAATTATGCAGCCGCCTCTCCACATAAGGGCGATGGCCCCATAGTTCAGCGTCCAGCTATATTCCTTGGCCGCCTCCCGCATGAGCATAAACCCCTGGGCATAGGATATGATTTTACTGGCCAATAGGGCCTTTTCCAGATCGTCTATAAAGGCGTCTTTATTATCGATGGTTAAAGCACCCTTCTGTTTTTTGATAAGTTTGCTGGCTTCAACTCGCTCATCTTTTAATGCCGATAAACAGCGGGCAAATACGGCCTCTCCGATCAAGGTAACCGGCATCCCCAGTTCTAAAGAACTAATTCCGGTCCATTTCCCGGTACCCTTTTGGCCGGCTTTATCGAGGATTTTTTCTACCAGAGGTTCTCCCTCTTCACGGTATCCCATAATATCCCGGGTGATTTCAATAAGATAAGAATCCAGGCTACCCTTGTTCCATTTATCTAAAACCTGGTACATGTCATCATGGTTCAGTCCAAGTCCGTCTTTCATTAGGTTATAGGCCTCGGCAATAAGCTGCATATCTCCGTATTCAATACCGTTATGCACCATTTTTACAAAGTGACCGGCACCGGCATCTCCCACCCAATCGCAACAGGGTGTGCCATTGTCCGTTTTGGCAGAGATGGCCTGGAATATTGGTTTAATATGAGGCCAAGCTTCTTTATTTCCACCGGGCATCAGTGAAGGACCCCGCCGGGCTCCCTCTTCGCCTCCCGATACACCGGAACCCACAAAGAGAATTCCCTTGGCTTCCAAGTCTTTACAGCGTCTGTTGGTATCGGTAAAAAGGGAATTGCCTCCGTCGATGATAATATCGCCTTCTTCCAGAAGGGGTAAAATGCTGTTGATAAATTTATCCACAACTTCTCCCGCCTTTACCATCAGCATGATTTTTCTGGGCCGCTGAAGCAGGGACACAAACTCCTCAAGACTTTTAGCCCCAAGAATACTGTCACGGCCTGCTGCGGCTTCATTGAGAAAGTCATCTACCTTGGAAACTGTTCTGTTATATACAGCTACGGTATAACCATGATCGTTCATATTCAACACCAGGTTCTGGCCCATCACAGCCAATCCGATCAGTCCTATATCTGCTTTCTTATACATGTAAAACTCCTTAGGAATATAATGGGGTGGGAAAGTGACCCATTTTATCATAAAATAATATTTTTGTAATTCTAATAAAATCTACAAAATTAGTAAAATAGTCCAGGACTTTTCCGTTATACAAGTTACGTCTTTATTGTTTAGTTAAATTTCCACAACACATTAAGCACCCACCATTCTATCTCCTCTTGTGATAATGGTGTAAACACTGGAGGAATAATAAGGCTTATTTAATTGTGACTCAGTGATTAATGTCACGTAGTTGGTTGAAAATTATTTCAATGAATATCAATCCTCTGGTTTTTTGGTTTCATATAACGCGGTAATCACCGACTCAATGGGAATCTCTTCTATGGACATATCTTTGATACAAAGAATTTCATCAGCCTGAGCAAGAAAGGCCTTTAAGGGCAGGATATCCAGATCCAACTCATAGTTCCCATGGGTGTCATTCCGCCTATCCAGCGATTTTAAACCAGGGAGTTGGAAATCTATCTGAGATCTGTCTGTTTGCAGATTTATTTTCTTTTTACAGCCAAAGAAGCGGCTTAGTTTTTCTATGGGATCGTTAAAAATTATTTCACCGTGGTTTATTAAAATAATCTGCCTGGCAAGAGATTCTACATCATCTAAATCGTGGGTTGTAAGAATGAAGGTCGTTCCCTTTTGATTCATTTCTTTAACAAACCCCCTTATTTTTTCCTTGGCCACCACATCCAGCCCGATGGTGGGTTCGTCAAGAAATACAATTTCCGGATCATGAAGCATGGCGATGATAAATTCACATTTCATGCGTTCTCCCAGGGAGAGAACCCTGGTTGGTTTACCCATTACCTCGCCAACATCCAGCAGCTCCACCATGGCGGCCAGATTTTTTTTAAAGCGATCCCGGGGAATATTATAGATGGCACGGTTTAATTCAAAGGCATCGGCCGGGGGGATATCCCATAATAACTGGGATTTCTGCCCAAACACTGCGCCGATACGGGCAACATATTCCCTGCGCTGCTTCCAGGGAACGTAGCCCAGAATATTCACCTCGCCGTGGGTGGGAAATAAAATACCCGTTAAAATTTTAAGTGTGGTGGATTTCCCCGCACCGTTGGGTCCCAGAAATCCGCAGATTTCACCCTTTTGAATTTCGAAGCTGATATTCTTTACCGCTTCAACTTTAAGGGGTTTACGGACAAAGAGACTCTTTACGCTATCCTTGAAACTGCTCCCTCTCTCATAGGTGGTGTAGGTTTTATTCAAATTCCTTACAGTAATAATGGATTCACTCAAAATATCAGCCTCCTGCGCTGGTGTAGCTGGCCAACATTCTGCGCCAGTAGAAAAGACTCAAGGTTAAAAATCCAGCCACTCCCAGGCTTACCCAGCCCAGTTGGGGTACGGGCTTACCCAGTAATATCGATGCGGGAAAGGCACCGATCATGGCAATGGGGATAATGTAGCTGATGATGATTCTGATGGGTTTTGCAAATATACTCTGAGGATAAATGCCGAAGGCCGTGACCGAATCGAATATTTCATAGAGCCGGAAATTGCCCACCCATTTGATGCCCGTACCGGCCATAATCACTGCAAAGGAAAACATCACTCCCTGGCCCAGAATAAAATAAATAAACATGTTGAGCCATTGGGCGAGATTGGCCGGGGGTAGATTGGCCAGACAGATACCCGTAAGAACTCCGCCGCCAAGTAATTTCCCCAGGTCTTCGGCATCAAATCCGGTGACCAGAGCCATAAAGAGGGCCGACCGGGGTTTTATCAGCAGCAGGTCAAAGGTCCCTTCCTGTACCCGGACGATGGTATTCCAGACAATTCCAAAAAAGCAGGGATAACTGATGCCCTTGGCAATCATAAAGATGCCCTGAATCAGTAGCACTTCGTAGATATTCCAATTAGGAAAGGCCACTCCCGAACGATAGATTAGAAATACCACCATGGGCACCACCATCTCCCAGATTAACATCACCGTTATACCGATAAAATAGTCAGTCCGGTAGGCCATACGGCTGGCAATGGCGGTTTTTATGCCCTGTATATATACCGCAAAGGCAGATTTTATCATACTCCTACTCCGGTGAATCGTTTAATCCCCAGTTTCCAGAGGAGGGTGGTGATACCGGTCATGGCCAGTACTGCCAGGGCCTGAATACCCACAATTGAGGGAATAGACATTTCAAATCCTGCCAGTTCATAGTTCCCCATAAACACTCTTAAAGGAACATAACTGATAAATTGAAAGGGGAGAAAAAAGAGTATCTTCTGAAACAGCTCGGGAAAGAAGGAAAGGGGTAAAAAAGCTCCGGCCAAAATATCCCTAAAGATTAAAAAGACCCGGCGGATTCCCTCGGCCTGAACCAGCCAGAAGCCAATGATGCCCACGCAGTAATTAATTTGAAACATCATGATAAAACTCAAGCTGATGGAGAGTAAAAACCATAGAGGATACACCGGAATCAGGGGGATTTTAAACAAAAAGAGGAACATCAGATAAACCGGTAGAAATTCGAAGAATAATCCCAATACCCTATGGCCCACCTTCTGAGAAAAGGCAAAAAACCAATGGGACATGGGACGAATGATAAAGGTTATAAATTTCCCCGTCCGGATGAGCATCTGCAGATTCCAATCGGCAAAATCCATGATGAGATAATAGATCAGGGTGGCTGCTGCGAAGTAGGTTAACATCTGCTCCAGACTCAGACCGTTAACCAGTTCCCGTCCTTGAAATACAGCCTTCCAGATGCTGGATTGTACTAAAAAAAACACCGGCCCCACCACCAGAGATAAAAGCATATGAGAGCGGTAGGCCGACCATTCTTTATAGGTGGCCACCGCTGAGGATTTCATGATTTGAAGACCCCGGAGGATTTTATTCAAGTCCGGACCACGCTATGGTTCTGGGTTTTACCATCACATCGGGATCCCAGTCGTTTAAATCGGCCACCATGCTGACATAGACAAATTGCTCATCGGGATCCACGAATAAAGAGCACCAGCCCCAGCCTTCGTGGTTGTAGGTTCTAGGACCGACGTTGGAGCCGTCGCAGTAAATACCCCAGCCAAGACCCTGGGGATAATCCTTGCTGCTGGTACCCCAGTGAAAGGCTGGTACGTTCTTCAACTGGTTCCGGGTCATTAGGTTTGCCGTGGCTTTTCCCAAGAGCCGATGATTATTGTAGGTTCCTCCGTTGAGGTAACACTGGCCTAATTTGAACAAATCATGAAGGGTGGTGTTCACACCGCCTCCTGCATCGGGACAGGCATTGAGATTACGTTTTAAAGAATCTTCTTTGACCCATTGTTCATGACGGTCGGCCATAAAGCAGGTTTCGGGGAAAAGTTTTTCAGGGATTTCAATAAAACTACGAGTCATCCCTAGAGGGGTGAAAATCTCATCCTGAAGATAATCATTATAATGTTTACCTGAAACCCGGCTTACTATCTCTCCTAGAATGCCAAAGCCTAAACTACAATAGCTCCAAACCTCGCCGGGTTTTGATTGTAAGGGTCCGGCAAGAACCTTTTTTAACCAGCCCTTACGGCCCAGTTTTTCAAAGTGGTCCGAGGGATATGGCTCCAGAAAATAACCGGGATCCGCCAACAGTCCCGATGTATGAGTCAAAAGATGGCGAATGCTTATCTTTTCGTGCATGGGTGTTTTAAATTCTTTGATGATCGTTGAAACCGGCTGCTCCATCCAGAGGATACCGTCTTCCACCAATTTCATAATGGCTGTGGCGGTGACCACCTTGGTAATGCTGGCAATCCCTTTGATATTGTTGGGCTCAAAGTCCGGAGAATCTTTTTTATGGGTGAGTTTGCCTAGACTTTGATGGGCAAAGACCTTTCCTTTACGGGCCATTAAAAATCCTGCGGCCTGTACTCGGTGGGTATCTACAAGGTTCTTATAAAAATCAGCCAATAATTGTAAACGATTTTGAGAATACTGCACATCCTTCGATTCAGCATCGGTCTTTCCAAATATGTAGTCTGCCATAATTTGCTCCTTGGGTTAATGAATGAATTCCCCATGAGTATATTATGGCTGATCAACATTGAACAGGGCCTTTTTTCTTATAATGATTTTTTACCTCAATCCCATTGGGCGATCATGTCAGGATATTAAAAAAATCCTTTACTCGAACCTCTTCATATTCTCCGGAAAAGCGTAATTCCAGAAATCGGGGGAATCCTTCCTGTAAAAATTCCTGCCAGGACTCTTCTTCTTTACCGGGCATAATGGGAAAAAACAGGGCTCCGTTATTCTTGGCTGCCTGATAATCTCCCGGCGCATCACCCAGCATAAGTCTCTTCGCTGATTCATACCGGCTTATACCACTCAAGGCCAAATGTTCCGATTTACTGCCCATCTCCTGACCGGCGATCATCTGTACATGGGCCAATATCCCGTTTTCTCCCCATTCCGTGGTTAAAATATCCACGCTGGTGGAGGAACTTACCAGGCAGTCACATTTTTCACTTAGCAAATTGAGAGCCTGTTTCACTCCTTCATAGGGGCGGAGGTGCTGGGTGTTTTCTTTTATTAGCCGGTTGGATGCAAAGGACCATTGATAGGCTCTAACTAAATCTGGGTCTCCATGTTTATTGATCTCCCTTTCCAAGGAGGCCATGCTGAATTTGTTTTCTTTTTCAAGCCATGACTTGAGGCCTTCTGCATGGGGAACCAAGGACTGGTTCTTCCCTATATCCTTATGATTGTGCAGTTGTTTAAGGGCCAGAGCTAAGCCTTTAAAACGATTTATTCCCCTATCCTTGGAATACAAATTCACATGATTCCAAACCTCTGTTGCCAGGGGCGCAATATCATGAAGGCGGTAATGCTCTATAAAGGCGGGACAAAAACATTTTTTATGTTTAATTTCCATGGTGTCGAAGGCACAGCCGTCGGAATCTATGGCGATAAAAAATTCCTTGGTTTGATTAAATTCCCGAAGCTGATTCTGATAATCCATGTTTTACTC